>CAXNGA010000213.1:0-4494 GCA_964201375.1 Kaistiaceae bacterium | reverse complement strand
TATCCGACTTCCTTGACGTGGCCGGACTGCTCCTCGCCGAGAAGGTTGCCGGCGCCTCTGAGGTCGAGGTCGTGACTTGCGAGCTGGAAGCCCGAGCCCAGCGTATCCAGCGACTGCAGAACCTTGAGGCGCCGCTCCGCGGTTGGTGTCAGCTTGCCGTCGGGCGGGACCGTGAACAGCGCATAGGCCCGCGTCTTCGACCGGCCGATGCGGCCGCGCAGCTGGTAGAGCTGCGCAAGGCCGAACATGTCGGCCCGGTGGACGATCATCGTGTTCGCCGTCGGGATGTCGAGGCCGGACTCCACGATCGTCGTGGACAGGAGCACGTCGTAGGCGCCGTCGTAGAAGGCGCTCATGATGTCGTCGAGCTCGCCCGGGGCAAGCTGGCCGTGGGCGATCGCGACCTTCACCTCAGGCACGTTCTTGTCGAGGAAGTCCTTCATCTCGCCCAGGTCCGAGATGCGCGGCACCACGAAGAAGGTCTGGCCGCCGCGGTAGCGCTCGCGCAGCAGCGCCTCGCGGACGGTCAGCGGATCGAACGGCGTGACGAAGGTACGGACGGCCAGGCGGTCGACCGGCGGCGTGGTGATCATCGAGAGTTCGCGGACACCGGTGAGCGCCAGTTGCAGCGTCCGCGGGATGGGCGTGGCCGAAAGCGTCAGCACGTGCACGTCGGCGCGCATCTCCTTGAGCCGCTCCTTGTGCTTCACGCCGAAGTGCTGCTCCTCGTCGATGATGAGGAGGCCGAGGTCGCGGAACTTGATGGCCTTCGACAGGAGCGCGTGGGTGCCGACCACGATATCGACGTTGCCGCTTTCGAGGCCGAGTTTCGTGCCCTGCGCGTCCCTTGTCGAGACGAGCCGCGACAAGTGGCCGACCTTGATCGGGAATGGCGCGAACCGGCTGCTGAAGGTCTTCGTGTGCTGGCGCGCGAGCAGCGTTGTCGGTACCACGACGGCAACCTGCTTGCCGTTGAGCGCCGCCACGAACGCGGCCCTGAGCGCCACCTCGGTCTTGCCGAAGCCCACGTCGCCGCAGATGAGCCGGTCCATCGGCCGGCCGGACGACAGATCCGTCGATACCGCCTCGATCGCGTTCAGCTGGTCCTCGGTCTCATCGTAGGGGAAGCGCGCGGCAAACTCGGCGTAGGCGCCATCCGGCGGCGTCAGCACAGGCGCCTGCTTCAGCATGCGCTCGGCGGCAATCCTGATGAGCTGCCCCGCCATCTCGCGGATTCGCTTCTTGAGCTTCGCCTTCCGCGACTGCCAGGCGACCCCGCCCAGCCTGTCGAGCGCAACGTCCGTCTCCTCGGAGCCGTAGCGCGTCAGGAGTTCGATGTTCTCGACCGGCAGGTACAGCTTGTCGCCGCCTGCATAGACGAGTTCGAGGCAGTCGCGTGGCGCGCCGGCCGCCTCGATCGTGACCAGCCTGGTGAAGCGGCCGATGCCGTGGTCGACATGGACCACGAGGTCCCCCGGCGACAGGCTGTTCACCTCGCGGAGGAAGTCCGACCCGCGCGACGGCTTGCGACGCGGGCGCACGAGGCGGTCGCCCAGGATGTCCTGCTCGCCGATGACCACAAGGTCCGCGGTCTCGAAGCCGGATTCGACGGGCAGCGCCACCAGCGCCACCGCCTCGCGCGGCAGCTTCTGCACCGCAGCCCAGTCGGGGGCGGTCGCCTGGGCGGTAAGGCCGCGGTCGAGCAGCACCTGCCCCATCCGGTCGCGCGAACCGTCGGACCAGGCGGCGACCAGAACGCGCTTGCCGGCCTTCTTCAGTGCCACGGTGTGCTCGATCACCGCGTCGAACACGTTGACGCCTTCCGCGCTCCGCTCGGCGGCAAACCCCCTGCCCTGCCTGCCACCGAGGTCGACGACGCCCTGGCCGTCCGCCACGAAGGGCGTCAGCAGGATGCGCGGGCGCTCGGTCATCCGCTCGCGCCACTCATTAACCGTCAAGTAGAGCCGCTCGGGCGGCGCCGGGTGATACGGAACCTGGCTCGCCTTCGATTCCTGGGCCGCTACCCGTGCGTCGTAGTGGTCCTTGATGGTGGCGAGGCGCTCGATGATGGCCTCGTCCGCGAGGTGGTCGAGAATCCACGGCGCGCCGGGGAGATAGTCGAACAGCGTCCCCATCCGCTCGGCGAACAGCGGCAGCCAGTGCTCCATGCCGGGAACGCGGCGGCCCTCGCTTACGGCGGTGTAGAGGATGTCGGACTTGTCGGCCGCGCCGAACAGGGAAACGTAGGCCTGCCGGAACCGGACGATCGCGTTCTGGCTGATGACAAGTTCGCTCGTCGGAACGAGCGACAGGGCCTTCTGCTGCCCGGTAGTCCGCTGGTTCTCCGGATCGAAGGTGCGGATCGATTCGAGCGTATCGCCGAAGAAATCGAGGCGGACCGGTTCCGCTGCGCCGGCGGGGAAGAGATCGATGATGCCGCCGCGGACTGCGTACTCGCCCGGCTCACGTACGGTCGAGGCACGGATGAAGCCGTGCCCCTCGCCCCAGCGCGCGATGCGATCCATGCCCACGCGGCCGCCGGCCTCGACGATGAGCGCATCGCCGGCGACTTCGTCGTGGGCGGGAACGCGCTGCACCACGGCGTTCACCGTGGTGAGGACGAGCCAGGTGCGATCCGACGTCGGCTCGGCCAGCGCCGCCAGCGTGGCCATGCGGCGCGCCATGATGGTGGGATGCGGCGAGACGCGGTCGTAGGGCATGCAGTCCCACGCCGGAAACTGGAGGATCGGCGCCGCCGGCGCGAAGAACCGGATGGCGCTCTCGATCTCCGACAGCCGGCTGCCATCACGGGCCAGGAGCACGAGACGCGGGACGCCAAGCCGGCGCGCGGCGGCGATGAGATCGGCGATGACCTTGCCGTCATATCCTCCCGGCACACCGGCGAGCGTGGTGCTGGGAAGCATGAGGGCTTTGGTGAGGTCGAATGGGGCGGTCTTCAGCACGGCGGCACTTAGGTTCTGCAATGAAACGCGACGATGTCGTCAAACAGGGAAGACCGGAAGGCGGCCGGGACAGGGCCTCCTCCGGTGATCCAGCGGAACAGGTCCTGGTCCGGCACGTCGAGAAGCTGCTCGAACCGGTCCAGGTCCGGGCCCGGCAGGGCGGCGAGGCACGCATCCGCAAAGGCGCCAAGGAGGGCGTCGAGTTCGTACATGCCGCGCCGGCGCACCCGGAAGTGAATTCGGCGCCGGCGGGCTTCAAGCCCGCCGAACACTGTGGAGTTCCCGCTCATCCCGACTGCCGGATTTTGCCGTGGGTATAGCGGTGGCAGGGCACCCTGTCAGCCTCCTCCCGGTCGAGACGCCATGCATCGCCGCGGGCGACGGCCTCCAACCGCCCTGGACACTCCGTTCAGTTTTTTTATTGCCACGAAGATGTCACAATTTATTCACGGGGGTCCGTTTCCGCATGCGACAGAAAACGCGCGTCCAGAATGCATATCGACGCAACTTTGGTCGCGTGCTGCTCAAGCGTTATGCAACCGTTGGAGAAACGACAGAGAACCGCGGGTCTACGAGCCAGATTGCATGCGCGAGGCCTCCTGCGCAGCCATGCCGCAGCGACCGTGCTCGCATGACAGGCATGCGCTCCAGGCGCTATCCCCCATGCGCGGCGGGTGTATATTCATTTCAACAAGACGACGGAACCTCCTCCCTCATTCCTTCGTCCTGTGTGAGATAGCGCGGTGGGGTTTCCCCTCCCTCAACCCCCCGCTGCTCGCGTTGCCCGGCACACCCGGCAACGCTTCTAAGGAAAAGGCCCGCCGTCTCCTCCCCGGCGGGCCTTTTCTATTCGCGGTCTGCCCCTTCTGTTTCCAAGGCTTCTCACACCGCTTCCGCGTGAGGCCACCCGCGCCTGGATTGAGATGGCGCGGCCGCAGGACTAGGGTCCGGCCATGAACAAGCCCCCCATCCATGTCGTCGGCGGCGGCCTAGCCGGGTCGGAAGCTGCCTGGCAGATTGCCGAAGCCGGCGTTCCGGTCGTCCTTCACGAAATGCGCCCGGTGCGCGAGACGCCCGTCCACAAGACCGATGGCCTCGCCGAGCTCGTCTGCTCGAACTCGTTCCGGTCGGACGACGCCGAAACCAACGCCGTCGGCCTCCTCCATGAGGAGATGCGGCGCGCCGGCTCGCTCATAATGCGGATGGGCGACGCCCACCGGCTCCCGGCCGGCTCTGCCCTGGCGGTCGACCGCGACGGCTTCTCCGCCTCTGTGAGCAAGGCGCTCGGTGAGCATCCGCTGGTGACGATCGAGCGCGGCGAGATCGCCGGCCTGCCGCCCGCCGAGTGGGACAGCGTCATCGTGGCGACCGGCCCCCTGACCTCGCCCGCGCTGGCGGAAGCGATCGCCACCACCACGGGCGAGGAATCGCTGGCCTTCTTCGACGCGATCGCACCGATCGTCCACTACGAAAGCGTCAATCAGGACATCGTCTGGGCGCAGTCGCGCTACGACAAGGCGGGGCCCGGCGG
>CAXNGA010000212.1:0-4530 GCA_964201375.1 Kaistiaceae bacterium | reverse complement strand
AGTCATATCGTCGGACATGGCGGGGGTGGCCGGCTCGATCAAGCGGAAAAGGGATGGTGTCGACACCCATTACCTACGCTAAATCAAAGGCTTATGCCACTCTCGCCACCTCTCTTGCCCGCCTCCCGGTGAATAAGACGGGCTAGCTTCCGGCTCAGAGCCCCCCGGCGCGGCCTGAGTCTCCGGCGACGACGGGTGCTCGCTGGTTGCGGGCGACGGCGAAGCCGGCATGGACCGCTGCCTGGACCGCCCGCTGGCCTCGGTCAGTCCCTCACCCCGGCCGCGCCGCCCGGTTCAGCCGGTTGGCCAAGAGGTCCTCGACCACCGCGGGATCGGCGAGCGTGGAAACGTCCCCGAGCGCGCCCGGCTCGTCCTCGGCGATCTTTCTGAGGATGCGCCGCATGATCTTGCCGGAACGCGTCTTGGGGAGGTTTGGGGCGAACTGGATGAGGTCGGGCGCGGCGAACGGCCCGATCTCCTTCCGCACCCAGTCGCGAAGCTCCAGCCGCAGCGGCTCGGACGTGGCTTCGCCGGCCATCAGCGTGACGTAGACGTAGATGCCCTGTCCCTTGATCGGGTGCGGGTAGCCGACGACGGCGGCCTCCGAGACCCTGGGATGCGCGACGAGCGCCGATTCGATCTCGGCCGTGCCGAGCCGGTGGCCGGAAACGTTGAGCACGTCGTCGACGCGGCCGGTGATCCAGTAGTCGCCGTCCTCGTCGCGCCGGGCGCAGTCGCCGGTGAAATACATGCCGGGATAGGTCGAGAAGTACGTTTCGACGAAGCGTTTGTGGTCGCCGAACAGGGTCCGCATCTGGCCCGGCCAGGAATCGGTGATGACGAGGTTGCCGGCGGCAGCGCCTTCGAGCACGGCGCCGGTCGCGTCCACGATCGCCGGCCTGACGCCGAAGAAGGGCCTGTTCGCCGAGCCCGGCTTGAGGTCGGAAGCACCCGGCAGCGGCGTGATGACGTGGCCGCCGGTCTCGGTCTGCCAGAAGGTATCGACGATCGGGCAGTGGCCGTTGCCCACCACGCGCCAGTACCACTCCCACGCCTCGGGGTTGATAGGCTCGCCGACCGTGCCCAGGAGCCGGAGCGATGCCCGCGACGTCCGGGTCACATGGGCGTCACCCGCGCCCATCAGCGCCCGGATCGCGGTCGGCGCGGTATAGAAGGTGTTGACCTTGTGCTTGTCGATCACCTCCCAGAACCGCGACGGGTTCGGGAAGCTGGGCACGCCCTCGAAGATCAGCGTCGTCGCGCCGTTCGCGAGCGGGCCGTACACGATGTAGGTGTGCCCGGTGACCCAGCCGACATCGGCCGTGCACCAGTAGATGTCGCGGTCGTGGTAGTCGAAGACGTACTGGTGGGTCATCGACGCCCAGACGAGATAGCCGCCCGTGGTGTGGACGACGCCCTTGGGCTTTCCCGTCGACCCGGACGTGTAGAGGATGAACAGCGGATCCTCCGCGCCCATCGGCTCGGGATCGCAATGATCCCACTCCCTTGCCGCGAGCTCGTGGTACCAGAAGTCCCGCCCGGCCCGCATCTGTACGTCGCCGCCCGTCCGCCGCACCACGACCACCTTCGCCGGCCCGGTGTTCCGGAGCGCCTTGTCGGTGTTGGCCTTGAGCGGCACTTTCCGGCCGCCGCGCACGCCTTCATCGGCCGTTATGACCAGCGTCGAGCCGCAGTCGTTGATCCGGCCGGCGAGCGAATCCGGCGAGAAGCCGCCGAACACCAGCGAGTGGATCGCGCCGATCCGCGTGCAGGCGAGCATCGCGTAGGCCGCCTCGGGGATCATCGGCAGGTAGATGGTGACCCGGTCGCCTTTCCTGACGCCCTGCGCCCTGAGGACGTTGGCAAACAGGTTCACCTCGAAGGCGAGCTGCTTATAGGTGATCTCCTTGTGCTCGGCCGGGTCGTCGCCCTCCCAGATGATCGCCACCTGGTCGCCCCGATTGGCGAGATGCCGGTCGATGCAGTTGGCCGACACGTTGAGGACGCCGTCCTCGAACCATTTGATCGACACGTCCGGCGGGCCGAAGGTCGTGTTCTTCACGTGCGTGAACGGCTTGATCCAGTCGATCCGCGTCGCTGCTTCCTCGGCCCAGAAGGACAGCGGATCCTCGACCGAGCGGCGGTACATCTCCTCGTAGCGGGCGCGGTCGATGTGGGCGCGCTCGGCCCATTCGGGCGTCACCGGATGCACTGTTCCCGCCATTGCGTCTCCCTCGGCACGCGGTCGGCGCCGCGCCGGGCGCATTATGCGTACTGCCGCGACCGGCGCGCAACTGGGTTCGGATGTCGGTTTGCGGGCAAGGGCGGTCGTGCCGCATGCGACCCCGCGGCGGCAGCAGGCGCGCCGACTGCGCAGATTCGGCCTTGTGGCCGCTGTCGGGCGCGGAAAGCCAGGCCGGGCCGAAGAAAAGTGCCGGTGGTGCTGGCGCACGGCGGCTCTGCCTACCTCAGGCCCTTCCGGACAGCCCCGCCTCCCGTCTCGCCGAACACCGGCTGGACCGCCCAGAACTCGACCGCCTCCCGGAAGCAAAGTCCGAGCGCCGCCGACCAGCCGGACGGGAAGGCGGGGTTGTCGAAGGTCAGCTCCACCTCGCCCCACGTCCACATCTCGTTGCCCTCGGCGTCGATGATCGGCATCGGACAGCGCTCGGCGCCGGGGTCGTTAGTCGCCCAGTAGCCGCCGAAAGTGGCGCGGTCGGTCATGTCGCCGCGAAGGCCATAGAGGAAGATGCTGCCGCTGCGGTCGACCTTGGGATCGGTCCGGAGGAACGAGAACACGGCATAGCCGCCGACGTCCTCCGCCACCCAGGTCACCATGAGGTTGCCGTCCTGCCAGACCTCGTCGGACAGCGCCGGGGCGGATGCCAGTGCCATGGCCATCGACAGCGCCGCGAGGGCGTTTCGCTTGATCATTCGCGTCTCCTTCGCTTTCGCCAGCGTACGCCGCGGGCGCGACCGTCGCCACTCACCGGTCGGCGCGGCCGCCAGGTTCTGCTTCTGGCTTGCGTGTCGCTACCGTCATTCCGGTGCCCGAACGGGTGCCGGGCCGGATTCGGCCTCGGGCATCGTCGGGCGGCGGCTTTCGAACAGCCGGCGGAACGGGCCTGCGATGAGCGCGGGCGCGATGACGAGGTCGCCGAGCATGGCGACCACGAGCGTCACCATCGCCAGCATCCCGAACTGCTGTACCGAGGCAAGGCCGCTCGTCAGCGTCATCGAGAGGCCGACGACGATGACGATCGTGGTGCCGATCAGCACCGGGCCGATGTCGCGCGCAGCGCCCAGGAGGCGCCGGTTGAGGTCGCCGCGCTGGCGGAGGAGCAGGTTGAGGTAGTGGATCGTGTCGTCGACGGCGATGCCGAAGGCGACGGTGAGCGACACCACGCTCGTGATCTGCATGCCCGAACCGAGGAAGAAGAGGAGTGTGCCGGTCGCCGCGATCGGCAGCACGTTGGGGATCGCGGCGACGATTCCGACACCCAGGCTTCTGAGCGTCAGCGCCATCAGCACGAGCGCGATGATGATCGCCGAGCCGAAATTCGTCGCGAGATTGCTGATCGTCCGCGTCGCCTCGCGGGCGTTGACCACGGTCGAACCCGTCACCACCGCGTCCGGGGCGACGGCGTGGACGGCAGCTTCCAGCCGGTCGATGAGTTCGTTCGTCTCGACCGTGCTCGTCTCCGCGACGTTCACCGTGATCAGCGCACCCGGCACGCCGACGAAGCGGCGGAGCGTATCCTCCGGCAGCTGGCCCAGGACCGCGCCGACGCGCTCGGAGAGCGGCTCGGCGCCGGGGCCGACCCAGTTGGCGAAGCTCCACAGCGAGAAGGGCTGCGATGCGATGCCCGGCACCGCTGCCACCGCCTCATGGACGGCCCCGATCTGCGCCAGCCCTTCCGGCGAGGCGGGCTGCGCACCGTCGAGCGGCACCACGATCTGGATCGGGAAGGCACCGCCGAGTTCTGCGTCGATGGTGTGGAGGGCGATCGTCGACGGACTGTTGGCCGGCAGCGTCTCGCGGATCGAATTCTCCGGCGGCACCAGAAGGAACAGGGTCCCGAGGCCGAGCGTGAGCGGAACCGCGAGGATGGAGATCGGCCAGGCGCGCGGGATGACCCAGCGGGCGATCGCCTCGACCGGGCGCGAGGCGGCCTCGAGCGGGCTCGCCGGCACGCCCGGCCCGACCTTCCAGTACTTTCCGAGGACGCGCGCGACCATCAGATGGCCGAGGATCACCACCCACGCGCCGAGGAACGCGCCGATGGAACCGATGATCGCGAAATCGCGGAGGATCCGGACGTCGGAGAAGTACATCGACAAGAATGCGACGACCGTCGTCAGCGCCGACAGGATGCAGGCCGGGCCGACCTCGGCGAGCGCATGGCGCTCGGCCTTCCGCACCGACAGCCCCTTGCCCCGGAACCGCCGGAACGCGGAGGTCATGTGCATGCCGTCGGCGTAGCCGATCACCATGATGAGGGCCGGCACGACGTTGGAGAGGATCGTCAC
>CAXNGA010000211.1:0-4543 GCA_964201375.1 Kaistiaceae bacterium | reverse complement strand
ATCGAGGGCATGGCCGAGATGAACGCACAGGCCGCCGACACCCAGACCCTGCAGCTCACACCCAAGGCCGCCTGACCAATGACCACCTCAGGCCACACCCCGAATTACACCACGTTGACGGACGCGACCCACGATCCTGGCTGTGTCGGGGGCTGCGCTGTACCGATGTTGAGCGCATCCGCCGGTCGGCGGTCTCCGAGAATCCCGATTCGCCGGCCTCGGGCGGACGTATCGGGCAGTCCGCGATCGAGTTTCGGCAAGGCCGACGAGCGGGGGGCTCGGCACCGATAGGAGGCATGGAGGAGAATCGCCTGCGACAATGCCCCTGACGACTGGGCCGTCGATGAGTCCGTGAGCCGGATGCCATTCTGCGCCCGCTACTTGATGGCGACGACAGGGCGGGCACGGTGCCGGTGTTCGGTGCGGCCGTCGGCGTGGCAGAAGGCTCGTCCCCCGCGCCTTCCGAGAGACGGCGGTTGCGGAGCCCCTCCGCGCGACTGCAGCCTGGACCGTCAAAGACGAAGGGCCGCGGATTGCCCCGCGGCCCTTTCGATTCTCGATGCAGTTCCCTCGCCTATTCGGCGGCGGGCGCTGCCAGTTCCGCGGCTTCTGCGTCGGAGAGCTTCTTCCGCTCGTCGAGGATCAGCGTGTCGCGATGCTTGGCGATCTCGCGGATCTGCTTCATCGTGCCGCCGGTGCCGGCCGGGATCAGGCGGCCGACGATGATGTTCTCCTTGAGGCCCTCGAGCGGATCCACCTTGCCATTGACCGCCGCCTCGGTGAGGACGCGGGTGGTCTCCTGGAAGGACGCCGCCGAGAAGAAGGAGCGGGTCTGAAGGCTGGCCTTGGTGATGCCGAGGAGAACCGGAACGGCGATGGCAGGCTTCTTGCCCTCCGAAACCGCCTTGTTGTTCGTCTCTTCGAACTCGAGTTTGTCGACCTGCTCGCCGGTGAACAGCTCGGTTTCGCCCGTTTCCGTGACTTCGACCTTCTGCAGCATCTGCCGGACGATCACCTCGATGTGCTTGTCGTTGATCGTCACGCCCTGGAGCCGGTAGACGCCCTGGATCTCGTTGACGAGGAAGGCAGCGAGTGCCTCCACGCCCTTGATCGCCAGGATGTCGTGCGGCGCCGGCGAACCGTCGAGCACGTAGTCACCCTTCTCGACCATGTCGCCCTCCTGGAGGTGCAACTGCTTGCCCTTCGGGATGAGGTACTCGATCGGCTCCTCGGTCGTGTCGCGCGGCTCGATGATGACGCGGCGCTTGTTCTTGTAGTCGCGGCCGAAGCGGATCGTGCCGTCGATCTCGGCGATGATGGCGTGATCCTTCGGCCGCCGCGCCTCGAACAGCTCCGCCACCCGCGGCAGACCGCCGGTGATGTCACGGGTCTTGGCGCTCTCCGACGGCAGACGGGCAAGCACGTCGCCCGGCGCAACCTTCGAGCCCGCTTCCACCGAGAGGATGGCTTCGGTCGACAGGAGGTAGCGTGCGTCGGTGCCACGGGCGAGCTTGATCGGCTTGCCCTTGCTGTCCTTGACCACGATGGCCGGCTTGAGGTCGCCGCCGCGCGGGTTGGCCCGCCAGTCGGTGACGACGCGTTTGGTGATGCCGGTCGATTCGTCGGCCGCCTCGGACACCGAGATGCCCTCGACGAGATCCTCGAAATCGATCGTGCCGCCGACCTCGGTGAGGATCGGACGGGTGTAGGGATCCCACTCGGCGAGGCGCTGCGCGCGCTTCACCTGGTCACCGTCATCCACCAGCAGGCGCGAGCCGTAGGCGACACGGTGCGTGGCGCGCTCCGTGCCGTCCTTGTCGAGGATGGCGACCGCCATGTTGCGGCTCATCGCGATCAGCTTGCCGGACGAGTCGCGGACGACGGCCCGGTTCTTGATCTTCACCGTGCCCTCGAAGTTCGATTCGAGGAACGAGGAGTCGACGACGTTGGCCGCGCCGCCGATGTGGAACGTGCGCATCGTCAACTGCGTGCCGGGCTCGCCGATCGACTGCGCGGCGATGACGCCGACAGCCTCGCCGATGTTCACCGGCGTGCCGCGGGCAAGATCGCGCCCGTAGCACTTGCCGCAGACGCCGATCTTGGTGTCGCAGGTCAGGACCGACCGGATCTTCGCCGTCTGGACGCCGGCCTTCTCGACGATCTCGACGTGACGTTCCTCGATGAGCGTCCCGGCGGGAACGAGCACCTTCCCCGACTGCAGATCGACGATGTCCTCCGCGGCCGTGCGGCCGAGGATGCGCATGCCGAGGGTCGCCATGACCTGGCCCGACTCGACCACCGCCTGCATCTTGAGGCCGTTGGTCGTGCCGCAATCCTCGACGGCGATGATGGCGTCCTGCGCGACGTCGACCAGACGGCGGGTCAGGTAGCCCGAGTTCGCGGTCTTCAGCGCGGTGTCCGCAAGGCCCTTGCGGGCGCCGTGGGTCGAGTTGAAGTACTCGAGAACCGAAAGGCCTTCCTTGAAGTTCGAGATGATCGGCGTCTCGATGATCTCGCCCGACGGCTTGGCCATGAGGCCGCGCATGCCTGCGAGTTGCTTCATCTGGGCGGGCGAACCGCGCGCGCCCGAGTGGCTCATCATGTAGATGGAGTTCATCTGCTTCTGGCGGCCATTGGCGTCCCTCTGGACCGCCTGAATGCCCTTCATCATCTCGCCGGCGACTTCGTCGGTCGCCTTCGCCCAGGCGTCGACGACCTTGTTGTACTTCTCGCCCCGCGTGATGAGGCCGTCATTGTACTGCTGCTCGTAGTCCTTCGCGAGCTGCGAGGTGCGATCGACGATCTTGGCCTTGCCGGCCGGGATGACCATGTCGTCCTTGCCGAACGAGATGCCGGCCTTGAACGCATTGGTGAAGCCGAGCTGCATGATCCGGTCGCAGAAGATGACCGTCTCCTTCTGCCCGCAGAACCGGTAGACCTGATCGATGACGCCCGAGATTTCCTTCTTCGTCATCAGCTTGTTGACGATGTCGAAGGGGATGTTGCCGTTGCGCGGCAGGAGGGCGCCGAGCAGCATGCGGCCGGGGGTCGTCTCGTAGATCTTCGAGGTCGGCTTCCCTTCCTTGTCGACCGTCTTGAAGCGGCCCTTGATCTTCGAGTGCATCGTGATGGCCTTGGCGGCCAGCGCGTGCTCGAGCTCGCCGATGTCGGAGAACGCCATCCCCTCGCCCGGCTCACCGTCCGCCATGATGGACAGGTAGTAGAGGCCGAGCACGATGTCCTGCGACGGCACGATGATCGGCGCGCCGTTCGCGGGGTGCAGGATGTTGTTGGTCGACATCATGAGGACGCGTGCCTCCAGCTGGGCCTCGAGGCTCAGCGGAATGTGCACGGCCATCTGGTCGCCGTCGAAGTCGGCATTGAAGGCCGAGCACACCAGCGGATGAAGCTGGATCGCCTTGCCCTCGATCAGCACCGGCTCGAACGCCTGGATGCCGAGGCGGTGAAGTGTCGGCGCGCGGTTGAGAAGGATGGGGTGCTCGCGGATGACCTCGTCGAGGATGTCCCAGACCTCGGGACGCTCCTTCTCGACGAGCTTCTTGGCCTGCTTGACCGTCGCCGAGAAGCCCTTGGCGTCGAGGCGCGAGTAGATGAACGGCTTGAACAGTTCCAGCGCCATCTTCTTCGGCAGGCCGCACTGGTGGAGCTTCAGCTCCGGACCCACGACGATGACCGAACGGCCGGAATAGTCGACGCGCTTGCCGAGAAGGTTCTGGCGGAACCGGCCCTGCTTGCCCTTCAGCATGTCCGACAGCGACTTCAGCGGCCGCTTGTTGGCGCCCGTGATGACGCGGCCGCGGCGACCGTTGTCGAACAGCGCGTCGACGGCCTCCTGCAGCATTCGCTTCTCGTTCCGGATGATGATGTCCGGCGCGCGCAGTTCGATCAGCCGCTTGAGGCGGTTGTTGCGGTTGATGACGCGGCGGTAGAGGTCGTTGAGGTCCGACGTGGCGAAGCGGCCGCCGTCGAGCGGCACGAGCGGACGCAGGTCCGGCGGGATCACCGGAACCATCGTCATGATCATCCACTCGGGCCGGTTGCCCGACTCGATGAAGGCTTCGATGAGCTTCAGGCGCTTGCCGAGCTTCTTGGGCTTGAGCTCCGACGTCGAGACCGCGATCTCGTGGCGGAGGTCGGCCGCGGTCTTCTCGAGGTCGAGCGCCATCATCATGTCGCGGATCGCTTCGGCGCCGATCTTGGCCGTGAAGCTGTCCTGGCCGTACTCGTCCTGCGCCCGGAGGAACTCGTCCTCCGACAGGAGCTGACGCTCCTTGAGCGGCGTGAGGCCCGGCTCGAGCACCACGTAGCTCTCGAAGTACAGAATGCGCTCGAGGTCCTTGAGCGTCATCTCGAGGAACATGCCGATGCGGGACGGCAGCGACTTCAGGAACCAGATGTGGGCGACCGGAGCGGCGAGTTCGATGTGGCCCATGCGCTCGCGCCGGACCCGCGCGAGGGTGACCTCGACGCCGCACTTCTCGCAGATGATGCCCTTGTACTTCATGCGCTTGTACTTGCCGCA
>CAXNGA010000210.1:0-4550 GCA_964201375.1 Kaistiaceae bacterium | reverse complement strand
GAGCATCCTCGGGACGATGGCGGACATCGGCCAGAAGATGGCCATGGCCCGCGACTGGTTCGACGGACCCGGCGGCCGGGATCGCGACGGCGGGGAAGGCAATGCCACCCACGAAACCGGCGTCAGGGGTGAACTCGAGCGCGCCCGCCGCCGGCTCCGCGCGCTCATCATTGCAGCGACCGAAGGGTCCGAAGCTGACCAGAAGCGCGTGGCGGAGATTCTCGACCGTGCATCCGACACGATCCTCGGAAGAGGCCCTGTCGCATGACCTCGGCATGACCGGGGCCGACGAGGGATCGGGCCTTCCCCCGCCGGGAACGGCCCGTTCTCCGCGGTCCTGCCTGTCCGGTAGAGATTTCGGTCGCGCACGAGCCCATCCACCTCGACAAGAGCGTGTTCACGTTCTGCGAAGCCCTGGTCGGCGGCAGCGACGTGAGCATCACGCCACTTGGGGCGCCGCAGCCCTGCCAGACAGCCCAGATCGCCATTGCGCTCCATTCCGGATGCTTGTGATCACGGGTGACGCGCCCGATGCGTCAGAACGCTTGCATCGACGCGTGTCACGACATAACTTGATATCTTTAGTCATGTTACCTCCTGTGACGAGACTGACTTGGGCCGCCCGACGCCCCCCGTCGCGCGGCCCTTTTCATTTCTGGGAACCCTGAACTGGCGGCGGTAGGCGACCTTCGTCCGCCTCTGGCACAGTCGGCGTTCCTGTCAGGGATCGCCCGTCCACGTCGCCACTCGGAAGCGCTGCGTCAGGGCCATGCCCGCAACCAGCGCGTCTCACCGCTGACGCGAACGCTCGATGCCGCGTGGCGGTTCGAGCGCGGAAATCACTCCGGGCCTTTTCTGCAACCGACTGACCCTGCAGCGGAAGTCGGGTTCGCCATCATAGTCCGGACCGCAGGCTGGCGAAGGGGCCCCGACTTGGTGCGGGCGGTGGGATCGAACCCAATTGGGCCAGGCCCGAGGGGTTCCAGTTCCTTCTGCGAGGTGGTGCGGGCGACGGGGGTCGAACCCGTAAGCCATTGAGGCGGCAGATTTTAAGTCTGCTGCGGTTACCAGTTTCGCCACGCCCGCATTGCCACGAGTAACCCCGTTTGTCACAGCGATTGTCACCGGGGAAGCCCGGAAAGGCAGAAGAGACACTCAGTCCGCCAGGACGGGTCATGGGGCCTACACGATCCCCCCACAAGGCGTTCGGATCGCTTCAGCCCTGGCCGTGCTCCGCGAGCGGCCTCAACAGTGCAACGCCGTCTGGTAGTCGCCACGATTGTTCGCCGCCAGTCCAGCGGCGAGCGCGTCGCAGCGGCGTCTTCGAGGAGTGTGGTCGAATCCACATGGGCCGCCCGAGGGATTTGTGGTGAGTTGCGTCTTGCTCCATGCGGCATCAGGCTAGGTTTGTCGTCCTTCGGCTCCCTTGACCCAGGTCAGTTCGCCAGCGCCCGCTGCCCGCGGCGTTTTCCCGGCGATCGGGGCGTGTGAGCGCCAGAGTCGTTCGAGAATTGCCGACTGCGCCGCGTGCCTGAGTCTGGGAGAGTTCGGATGTGCGGGTTTGTGGGCGTCTTTCGGGAGGGAGGGGAAGCAGATCCCGGCGTTATCCCGCGTATGCTGGCGACCATCGAGCATCGCGGACCGGACGACAGCGGCCTCTGGCACGGCGGGCCGGTTGCGCTCGGCCACCGCCGGCTCGCCATCATCGACCCCTCGATCGGCTCACACCAGCCCTTCGTAACCGAGGATGGCCGCGGCGTGCTCGTCTACAATGGCGAGATATACAACTATCGGGAACTGCGCCGCGACCTCGAGCGGGCGGGCGGCCGGTTCAGGTCGAGCGGCGACACCGAGGTCGTGCTCCAGGCGCTGCATCATTGGGGCGTCGAAGAGAGCGTCCTGCGCTTCAACGGCATGTTCGCATTCGCCTATTTCGACCGCCGGAGCGAAGCCCTGTGGCTCGCCCGGGACCGCGTCGGGATCAAGCCACTGCTGACCGCAGGCGTCGGCAGGGATCTGCTGTTCGGGTCCGAGGCCAAGGCCCTGCTCGCCAACCCTCACTTCGCTCCTCGCATAGACAGGTTTGCGGTGGCCAGCTGGCTGCTCCGCCGGCGCCGTGGAACCGAACACTCGCTTTTCGAAGGCATCGAGGGCGTTCGCCCCGGCTCATGGTGGAAGGTCACTGCCGCGGGGATCACGAAGCACCGGTATTTCGACGCGATCGAAACGATCGATATCGATCGCCTCGTCGCCGCCGCGGGCGACAGACCGGACGTTTACGTCGATCGATTCGGCGGGATGCTGCGCGCCAGCGTCCGGTCACATCTCGTATCCGATGCTCCGCTTGCCACCATGTGCAGCGGCGGCGTCGATTCCGGCCTGCTCACCGCCTATGCGAACGAGGCGGCTCCCGGGATCACCGCCTACGTCGCCGACGCACCCCCAGGTGGCGGAGAGGGTGACCAGGCCGAGCGGGTCGGACGGCATCTCGGTGTCGCCATCCATCGGGTGGCCGTCGGGCCGGAGGCCTTCCTGCGCCTATGGCCGGAGACGGTATGGCACTCGGACGGACCGACGGTGCATCCGAGCGACGCCGCCCTGCTGATGGTGGCGAGGCGCTGCCGGAAAGACGGCATCAAGGTTCTTCTCACCGGTGAGGGCGCGGACGAACTCTTCGGCGGCTACTCCGACTATCGGGCGACCCACCGCAAATGGCGCTACGCATTCGGCTGGGAGCGGTTCCTCATGCCGGCGGCCTTTCGACGCCTCAGTCTTCGAACCCTAGAAGCGGCCCCGTTCAGCACCATGGCGGGGCGGCTCGACCATGGCCAACGCGACCGCCTGACGCTCGTCGCAGATCCGGAAACTGATCTGATGGCGGGACGGCTCATGACGGCCCTGGCGCGTGTCGAGCCCGTGGCGGATCGCGCGTTTCTCGCCCACTGCCTCTTCGACCTCAACGACAAGCTTGGCTGGATTCTCCACCATCACGACCGGATGGGGATGGCGGCGTCCATCGAGATGCGTGTGCCGTTTCTCGAAAACGGGATGTTCGACCTGGCGTTTCACATGCCGCACCGAGCCAGGCTCCAGCGGCGCACGGGCAAGTGGGCGGTCAAGAAGGTCGCCGCGCAGTCGCTGCCGGATGGCGTGGTCCATGCGAAGAAGAAGGGCTTTCCGATCCCCGCCGATTTCACGCGCGGCGCGGAGCGCCTCCTCGCCGGGGGCATGGTCGCCGATTTCCTCGAGTGGCCGGCATATGCGGAGGATCAGATCTCCGCCAGGCTGGTCCGAGACGACAACCTTCGGTTCCACCTCGTCGGACTGGAAATCTGGATGCGCATGTTCATTGCCGGCGAAACAGCAGAATCGATCGGCGATCACCTTGTGGCGGCGCAGTCGCGGGCCAGCTTCTGACGGCAAACCTGCCTGAAGGCGAGGCGCGCGAAACAGAGGTTTGCCAGCGGCCCGTCCTCGGGCGGCGATGCCAACGGCGACGTCAGGCACCCTTTCGTGGCGCGTCGTGGCTTCCGGTCTGGCGCGCCCGCAGCCACTCGATCGATTTGGTTTCGATCCAGCGTGACGCCTCGGCGTCGCTCGCGAAGCCCGGAACGACGGCCGAGCTGCCATTGGGCCAGGACACGCGGACGTCCCAGCTCGCGGCGCCCTTTCTCTGTCTGGCGGCAAAAGTTGCGACGGAGGGTTTCAATGTGGCCATGACGGGAGCATGCGCCCCGGATCGCCGCGACACCAGCCCACCTGGGGGATTAACCCTCGCGGGGCCTTGGTCAGCCGGGATCCGGCGAAGGGCTCGCCCGCTCGCGGACGGCCGTCTCGACCAGCGCCCGCACCGTCGCCGTTGCGGCGGCGAGGCGTTCAATGTCCCGCGAGCGGAGCACGATCTCCGTCACGAATCCCCGCTCGCCCATCCGCGGGTAGCTGCCGATCGAGACGTCCGGGAAGTCCGCCTGGATCGCGCCTAGGCGAACGGCGATGAAGCTCTCGCCGATCTCCGCCGGAATGGCCTCCGAATGCACGATCCGCCCCGGAACGAGCCGGGGCGCGATGGACTGCAGCATGCCGCGCATGATGGCCGGCACGCCCGCCATCACGTGGACGTTGCCGATGCGGAAGCCGGGCGCGCCCGACACCGGATTGGCGATGAGGTCGGCGCCCTCCGGGATCATGGCCATCCGGAGGCGCGCCTCGGTGAGGCCACCCGCCGGATAGCGCGCCGCGAGGATCTCCACCGCGCGCTGGTCGAGCAGGAGCGGCACGCCGAACGCCTTTGCGATGGAGGCCGCCGTGATGTCGTCGTGCGTCGGGCCGATGCCGCCGGTGGTGAACAAATAATCGTTGCGCGCGCGCAAGCTGTTCACCGCCTCGACAATTGCCGGGGTCTCATCGGGAACGACGCGCACTTCCTTCAGCCGGATGCCTTGCACGCCGAGCCAGCTTGCGACTTGCGCGATGTTCTTGTCATGCGTGCGGCCCGAAAGGATCTCGTCGCCGATGACGATGAGGGCGGCAGTAAAAACACGGGCAGCGGC
>CAXNGA010000209.1:0-4571 GCA_964201375.1 Kaistiaceae bacterium | reverse complement strand
CTTCGTCAACCGGAACACGACCGCGACCTATCTGTCCCTGGGGCTCGTGGCCACCCTGGCGCTCGTCATGGGACGGCTCGAGCAGTCACGATCGCCCAACTTCATCGCAGCGCTCGCCGATTTCCCGCGCCGCGCCGGTCCATACCTCCTCGTGCTGACACTGATCGGGCTTGCGCTGCTTCAGACCGGCTCCCGCGCCGGCATTGCGGCGGGCGGCGTGGGCACAATCGCGGTTCTCATCCTGGGCTTCCGCAGGACAGCGGCGGAATCTCACTGGGTCGTGGCGCTCCTCTTCATGGGAGGCGGGTTCCTCGTGCTTCTCTATGGGGGCAGCGCGGAGGGGATCATCGACCGGCTCAACCAGGCCGGCGCCGTCGATGCGACCCGCTGGCAGCTCTACGCCGACACGCTCGCCGCCATCGTCGACCGGCCATTGCTCGGTTTCGGGGCCGGGACGTTCTATGACTTCTTCCCGGCCTACCACAGTCAGGCCCTCGGCATTTCCGCGAGCGTCTGGCTTGAGGCGCACAACACCTTTCTCCAGTCGGCCGCCGAACTCGGCCTGCCGGTGTTCCTGTTCGTGGTCGGAACGCTGCTCGTCCTGGTCGGCCGCTTCACCGTCAGCGCGTTCCGCCGCGAGGAGCCCATGCCGGGCGCCGTGGCGGGCCTCGGAGCTGCGGTCGTGGTAGGCTTCCACGCAGTGTTCGATTTCAGCCTCCAGATCCAGTCCGTCGCCATCGTCTTTGCCGTCCTCATAGGCGTCGGAGTCGCCGGTCCCATCCGCGCGCAAATGCGCCGCCGTCCCCAGATGCCCGTGCAGCAGGTCGAGCGGCGCTACGAGACATTCAGTGTCGCTCCTAAGTCGCCGACGCGCCCGGTCTGAGCCGCGCGTCTCGGCAGCCAACGCGGCCGTGCCGCCCGGAATGCGCGTCTACGCCTTCGGCGACGTTCACGGCCGGGCGGACCTTCTCGACATCCTCGATGTCTCCATCAGGAGCGATCTCGAGGAGCGGCCGATAGGCCATGCCGTCGTCATCGGCCTTGGCGACTATGTCGATCGCGGAGAGGAATCCCGCCGCGTCATCGACATGCTCGCTTCCGATTTCGCCGAAGGCTGCGAACTTGTGACGCTCAAGGGCAACCACGAGGCAATGCTGCTCGCCTTCCTCGAACGTCCGGTCGAGATTGGGCCGAGATGGATTCCGATGGGGGGGTGGGAGTGTCTCCGCTCGTACGGTTTGACCCTGCCCTGGCAGCCGGAATCGGCCGATGAACTGAACCGCATCCGCAACGACCTCGCGCGGGCGCTGCCGCCGGAGCACATCGGCTTCCTCCAGGCCCTGCGGCTGAGCGAGACGATCGGGGATTACTTCTTCGTCCATGCCGGCGTGCGCATCGGCATTCCGCTCGAGCGCCAGCAGGAGCGCGATCTCCTGTGGATCAGGGGCGGATTCGCCGACCGTGACGCTCCGTTCGAGAAGGTGATCGTCCACGGCCATACCGTGGTGGCCGAGCCGTTCGTTGGACAGCACCGCATCAATCTGGATACTGGTGCGTATGCGACCGGCCGATTGACCTGTATGGTATTTGAGGCGGACGAACGAGGCCTCCTGGAGATTCATGCGTGAATCAGTATCCGACTGGGTTTCGGCCCGGCGATCCCGCGCTTGAGACGGCCATCGAGCGTGCGAATCGGCCCGTTCGCGCGCGCGGCGGGTTCGAGGACTTCGAGACCCCGCCCAACCCGTTCGACATTCGCAGCCTTCTGGGCCTGGTCCGGCGCCAGAAGTGGAGCATCCTGGCAACGATCATCCTCGGCGTCGGCATAGGCGCGATCTACGTCAGCCAGGTACAGCGCCAGTATACGGCGCAGGCGCTCCTGGTGGTCGATACGCGCGATTCCGAGATGCTGGGCATTGCGAACGGCCTCAACGACACGCTGGGCGTCGCCGCCGCGGTCGCAACCGAACTCGTCATCATCAAGTCGTCGAGCGTCCTCGTCCGCGCGGCGGCTGCCCTCGACCTGCCCAGTTCGCCCGTGTTCCAGCAGCAGCCGTCCCGGATCGACAACATCCTGTCGATGGTAGGGCTGGGCGGCGACGCAGAGACGGCCGCACAGCCGGCGCAGTCCTGGTCGGATCTCACGCCGGCGCGCCAGAACGGCTGGGGGAACGCGCTCGGTGGCCACGTCTCGGCGGGCCAGCGTCCCGGGACGAACGTGCTGACGATCTCCGTGACGACGCCCGTGCCCCAGGAATCGGCGCGATGGGCCAACGCCGTCGCATACGCCTATCTGGAGGAGCAGATCCTCGCGAAGACCTCCACGCGGGATCGCGCGACGCAGTTCCTGCGCGGCCGGGTGGAAAGCCTTGCGACGGATGTCGGCAACATCCAGGCGCAGATCGACGACTTCATCATGCAGGCGATCGATCGCGCCGGCACGCCCGAGGCCCGCGCGCGTCTTGCGGACCTTCGCAACCAACTCAGTCTCCTCGATACGCAGGAGGCCAATCTCGATGCCATCCGGGTCGCGTTGGCCAACGGCGACATTGCAGCGCTGGCGGCGCTCGTCGCCACGGCCAACCCGGATCTTGCGCAGCAGCGCGACGCGCTTTCCCAGCAGCTTGCAGTCGCCACGACCGCCCAGCAGCAGGCTGAAATTCAGGCGAACCTGGTTGCGCTGAACGACCAGATCCGGAACGCGGCCCGGGAGCGTGCCGCGAACCTGGAGACGCAGTTCGCCGCGCAGGAGGACAATATCGGCGCGCTGCGGGCCGATCTCAACAACGACATCGCCACCCAGACGAACGCGCTGCCGAACGACATCGCGGTCGATCTCTTCACCCTGCAGCAGGACGCGACCACGACGCAGTCGCTGTACTCTTCCTACCTGTCGCGGTTGCGCGAGGCCGAGCAGGAGGGCGGGCTGGAACTGCCGGATTCGCGGATCATCGCCGAGGCGTCGACGCCCGGCGGGCCGAGCTACCCCTCGGTTCGGCAGGCGCTGATGATGGCTTTCCTCCTGTCCGCCGCGGCCGGGATCGGCATCGCGCTGCTGCGCGAGAACCTCATCGGCGGCATCGCCACGGTCGAGCATCTCGAGCAGGTCACCGGGATGCGCGTCATCGCGTCCGTGCCCAAGCACCGCGCCCGCAAGAACGAGGAACCGGACTGGGCGGTCGTGGACCAGCCGCTATCGAGTTTCACCGAAACCATCAGGCGGGCCCGAATAGGCATCGAATCGATCGTGCCCGACCAGCAACTCCGGCTCGTCGTCACGTCTTCGGCGCCGAGCGAAGGGAAGACGACGATCGCGCTCGCGATAGCGCGTTCATTCGCGAAGTCCGGAAAGTCCACGATCCTGATCGACGCCGATCTTCGTCACCCCTCCGTTCACAAACACGTCGATCGGCCCGTCGAGGTCGGACTGATCGATTATCTGCTTCGTGGCCGTGCTGCGGAAACGGCACATCTCTTCATGATGGAGGAGGAAGCGACCGGCCTCAATCTCGTCCTCGGTTCCGAGGCGAGTTCGGTTGCAACCGACTCGCTGATCCTGTCGCAGCGCTTCGCGTCGGTGATCGACTACGCCTCCAAGGAGTTTGAGGTCGTCATCATCGATTCGCCGCCGGTCGGCCTGGTCGTCGATCCTCAGCTCATCGCCCGCGAATACGCCACGGTCGCCCTCTTTGTCGTGAAGGCGGATGCAACTTCGCAGCGAGCCGTCAAGGCGGCCTTCCGCGATCTGGCGATGCATGCCAGCATCCCGATAGTCGGCTTGCTCAATCAGGTCAGCGCCAACAGCAAAGGCTACGGGAAGTACTCGAGCTACTACCGGTAGGGGTCCGGAGGGCGCCGTTGCCCACGGCGGATGCTTGAGGCGCAGATGCTACGATTGTTCCCGCAAGTGGGTTTCCGGCGCAACAGCGGGACCAATTCGACCACGGGCTGTTCCAGTTCGGTTGACTCGCAGCGCGATTTGATTGCACGCTACAACCACATCAGATGCGGAGCACAAGCCTATGGCCATGAAGATCGTTCGTACCGTCTCCGCGCTTGCTTTGTTCACGGCGGCGTCCGCGCTGTCGAGCGTTGCCAGCGCGCAGACCCTGCCCACGGCACCCCAGGTCGGCCTCACCCTTGACGTCGGTTGCGCGACGACGCCGAACGGTGCGCTCCTCGACGAGGCCGCATGTGTGCAGGCCATCATGGGGGCGGTGGGCGTCGCCGTGCAGTATGCTGCGCTCGGGGCGGGACAGACCGCCATAGTCCCTCCTCAGCTCGACATCGGCTACTACCTCTGCCAGCTGGGCATCCGGGTCCCGAGCGTCTTTGATGACATCATCGACGCCATCCTTTCGACCTACAACATCAACCTTCGCACGGGCTGTCAGGAAGCGATCGACGCCATCGACCGGCCGCTTCCGCCGCGGATAAGCCCGGCGTAGGCTGGCTTGCATACCGGATCCGGTGCAGGCCGGGTTGCGAACCGGATGGGGAGGGCCCGCGCAGGCGGGCCTTTTGCTTTCATGCGTCTTCAACGCCTGACAAACTCCGGATCGGCGGTTGTT
>CAXNGA010000208.1:0-4584 GCA_964201375.1 Kaistiaceae bacterium | reverse complement strand
CTCGATCTCGTGCGTCAGACGCCGGTAGTCTGCCAGGATACGCTGCCCGAACTCGGTTATCGCCGCACCGCCACCGTCGCTGCCACCCCGGCTTATCGCGATGATCGGCTCGCGAAAGCACCGGTTCATGGTCGCCACCAGCGACCATGCGCGCTTGTAGCTCATTCCCATCCGGCGGCCCGCGGAGGCGATCGATCCGGTGTCGCGAATGAGCTCCAGGAGCTGAGCCTTGCCCGGACCGATTGCGATTTCGCGTCCGATGCCGAAACGGAGGCTGAAGCGCGAGGAGGTGTCGGTCATTCGTGAGATCCCGGCAGGCGGCGCTGTACGGTCGGTGATGACGGCCTTCGACGGCACCTTCAGGGACGGTGTTGCCGCAGTCTGGCCATTCCATGTCCTGCCTTGCAAGCTACAGGAGGCGTGCTTAGGTTCCGCCGCCTTCAGCAAACCCGGAGCCCGCCATGGGATTCCTTGCCGACTCCCTCTCCCGTATCAAGCCATCGGCGACGATCGCCGTGACGAACAAGGCGCGCGAGCTGAAGGCCGTGGGCCGTGACGTCATCGGCCTCGGTGCCGGCGAGCCGGACTTCGACACGCCCGAGAACATCAAGGAAGCGGGCATCCGCGCAATCCGCGAGGGCAAGACGAAGTACACGGCCGTTGACGGCATACCCGAGCTGAAGGCTGCGATCGTCGCGAAGTTCAGGCGCGAGAACCACATCGACTACACGCCGGCAGAAGTCACCGTTTCGGCGGGCGGGAAGCAGGTCCTCTACAACGCGCTGATGGCGACGCTGAACGCCGGCGACGAGGTCATCATTCCGGCGCCTTACTGGGTGAGCTATCCCGAGATGGTCGCGCTCGGCGGCGGCACGCCCGTCATCGTGCAGACGACGATGGAGTCGGGTTTCCGGCTGACGCCGGAGGCGCTCGAAAAGGCAATTACACCCCGGACCAAGTGGTTCATCCTGTGCTCGCCATCGAACCCGACGGGGTCGGTCTATTCGGCGGCACAGCTCAAGGCGCTGACCGATGTCCTCCTCCGCCACCCGCATGTGTGGGTGATGACGGACGACATGTACGAGCACCTCATCTACGATGGCTTCCGCTTTGCCACGATCGTCGAGGTGGAGCCGCGCCTCAAGGACCGTACGCTGACGGTCAACGGCGTATCGAAGGCGTATGCGATGACCGGGTGGCGCATCGGCTACGGCGCCGGCCCGACGATGCTGATCAAGGCGATGGGTACGATCCAGTCCCAGTCGACGTCGAACCCGACCTCGATCTCGCAGTATGCGGCAGTCGAGGCGCTGACCGGGCCGCAGGACTTCATCCCTAGGAATGCAGAGCTCTTCCGGCAGCGCCGCGACCTCGTGGTCGGCATGCTGAATCAGGCGAGAGGCATTCAATGCCCGACGCCGGAAGGCGCCTTCTATGTCTATCCGTCCTGCGCCGGCACGATGGGCAAGACGACGAAGGGCGGTCGGAAACTCGCCACCGACGAGGACTTCGTGTCGGCCCTCCTCGATGAGGAGGGCGTTGCGGTGGTGCAGGGGAGCGCCTTCGGCCAGGGCCCGGCTTTCCGCATCTCCTATGCGACGGCGACGGATCTCCTTGAAGAGGCGTGCATCCGCATCCAGCGGTTCTGCGGGAACCTGTCGTAGGTCGGCGTCGCACCCCGGGCGAACGCCTAGATCACGCCCGCCGAACAGCGGACCCACGTCACCGCGTCACCTGCATCCACGGCGATGTTGAGGCCGAGAACGGGAAGCGCGGTGGTGGTGGATGTAATCCGCCACACCTCCGAGCGTCGGATGCCATTTACCGTCTGGGCTAGCTGCAGGGAAAGACCACCATCCGCCACTGCAGTGGCGTTGATCGTGCTGCGCATGCCACCCGGGCGAATCACGGCAGTGGAACTGATGTTCATTACCAAGGCAGTGTCGGCGCATTCGGTGGCGGCCGTGGCCCATTGCCCGACGAGGTCGGCGATCGACAGATTGAGAGGACCGGTCGGCGCGCGGGGCAGGGCCGGCGCCGGGGGTGGAACGGGGGCTGCTGCAATGTCCGTCACGGCAGGCGTGGCGGTTGCGGCCGGGGCGTTGGCCTCCGTAGCGTCGTCCCCGCAAGCGGCCAGAGTCAGGGCGGCAGCAAAGAGTCCCGCATGCAAAGCGGGCCTCGGCCATCGCGAGCGGCTGCTCCCCATAGTCATCATCGCTGCGTTCCCTCCATCGAAATCGAAAAGCGAACTATCGTACTCAGCTTTGCGGCGGCAAGGGCGAAAAAGCGGCGGGGAGTACGCTCCCGCCGCTCTGTCGCCGGTCGGGTGCCGGAACCGGCTCCGGCTAGGGTAGCGGTGTCACGACTGGCGTCGCGGACGTGTTGGGGGCGGGGCAGCGCACCCAGGTGACCGCGATCTCGCCGCCCATGGTGACGCTCACGCTGGTCAGCGGGGGCGTGGTTCCGGCAGGGGCGAACGTCCAGGTTTCGGTGATAGGGGCGTTGTCCACCGTGCCCGCAAGCACGATGTCGAGCCCGTCGACCCCGGGGGTCGCCGAGGAGACCGTGCGGGTCATGCCGCCGCCCGAGAACGTGGTCGCGGTGATGGTCGTGACCTCGCTCGGGGTGCTGCAGGCAGCCGTGTCCGCCGCCCATGCACCTACGAGGTTGTCGATGGTCAGTGTGGTGACGGCGCCGCCGGCCGGTGCAGCGGCCATCGCAGGCGGAGCGGCTTCCATTGCGGGCGGCGTGGCCTGCATTGCCGGCGGGGCGGCCTGCATTGCCGGCGGGGCGGCCTGCATTGCCGGCGGAGCGGCCTGCATTGTCGGAGGGGCCGCGTCGAGAGTGGTGGCCGGAGTGGTTGCGTCGGTGGAAGTATCCGTATCCTCGCCGCAGGCGGCGAGGGTCAGGGCGGCGAGGAAAGTGCCGGCGAGAGCGATTGCGCTCGGCGACACGCGGCGGCCCGCAGAGGTCATCGTGGTCATGTAGCTTCCTTTCTCGGAGGTCGTCGGGGGGTAAGGAGCGCGTGCACCCACCCGGCCATGCCGCCGGACTGATTCGGAAGCTGGGTCGGGGCGCAGGCGCACGGTGAAGTTCGGTGTCTTACAAAACGCTCGGGAATCCAATGCAGAAGTTTGCGGCGGGTTGCAGACGGGACGACGAGCCAAGTCAGCGGGCCTGGCTTCGGGGCTCGGGTCAGGCAACCTAGCGGTTGCGCACAGCCGGCGTCGGCGCCGGCTGGTAGAAGCCGGTGGCCGCCAGCGTCGCCGGGCTGGCGCGCAGCGGGCCGGAGCCCGGCACGAACCCGTTGGCGGCAAGGATGGCGGCCGTCAGTTCCAGATACCGGACGTCGGGCAACGTCCCAGGATCGTTCGGCGGCATGGTCCTGAGCGCGGCAAACAGGTCGCTCAGCGGCCGGACGAACCAGCGCTCGGCGAACTCGGGCCCCAGCAGCGCAGGGGCGGCGCCGCCGCCGCGCATGTCGGCGCCGTGGCAGGTGCCGCAGCCGAGGTTCACATACTGGTCAGCGCCGACGTCGGCCTGCACCGCCACGAAGGATACCGGGGTGAGCCCGGGCACTGCGACGCCGATGATCCGCGGTGTCGCCGGCCCCTCATTGCCGGTTGCGGTGGACGGGACCAGCGTCGCGAGCCAGGCAATGACATTGGCGCGGGTGTCCGGATCGGTGAAGCCGCCAAAGCCCATCCGTGTGCCGGGAATAGCGGCGCCGGGGGCCGCGAGAAACGCGTCGAGCCGCTCCGGCGTCCACGTCGCTCCGTCCGCCCGGAGGGCGGCGAAGGCCGGCGAGTAGGTGAAGAGAGGGTCGCGGCCGACAAAAGCGCCGACCAAGTCGAACAGGCCGGGCCCGATCCCTGCCGGCCCGTCTTCCTCGATGCTGTGACAGATTCCGCACTGCATCAGGTAGACTTCGCCCTCGGCGGGGTTGGCAGCCGCAATACGCTCATCCAGCGTCCGCTCCGGCGCCGGCATGGCATTGGCCAGTACCGCTGCGACGGCGGCAGGCTCGGGAGCGACGGGGGCCGGTGCCGGCTGCGTGATCGCAGCGGGCGTCGTGGCCGGCGCGTCTGCGGGGGCGGCAGCGGGGGTGGGAACGGCGGGGGGTGGTACGGCCCGGACCTGGGCGGGTGAGGTGGCCCCGGTCGTCGCCATCGTCGCGGCGGGCGGGACTGCGGATTCAGCCAGCGCTGCAGGCGTCTCTGGCTGATCGCCGGAATCGCTGCAGCCAGCAAGCGCGAGCGTGGCCAGAACGGCCGCTGCAAGCGCCAGTCGACGATCGATCATGAACCTCCCTCGCGGGCCGTTCGCTCCCCTCGGACGTCGGCCTCTTGTCGGCACCTTGGCACGCGCGCAAGTCGCGCGGAAGCGCGGGGCGCGACCGATCGGTCAGGTTCGGCAGATCGGGGCGAAGGCGGTCGGGAAAGCGGCGGTGAGCGCGGCGTCGACCTCTGCCATCGAGACATCGACGCCGAGCGCCTTGAGGCTCGTTACGCCATGATCCCGGATGCCGCAGGGCACGATGCCGGCGTATTGGGAAAGGTCCGGATCGACGTTGACGGCCATGCC
>CAXNGA010000207.1:0-4604 GCA_964201375.1 Kaistiaceae bacterium | reverse complement strand
GTCTACGGACAAGCTTTAATCTAATAAGAATTGAGGTTTATCGATTGGATCTACTGCGATCGGGCACATTGGCGTGCCGCAGCGTCGTCCAGGACAAGTCTATCTATCTGCTTAAGCTTGTGAGAACTGCGCCGCCAACACCGCGGATTCGCCGCTTCACGAATCCCGGTCAGCCTTGCGCCGATCGATGGGCGCCCGACGGCTCCGCCCTGCGGCGGGCGCGGCGGATTTGCCGGTGCAGGATGCTCATTCCGTCGCGGGCAAGGCGGCGGTCATGACAAGGCAGATGGACAGCGCGAGGCGGCGGGCTTGCGCGCGCATGGGGACCCCCCTCAACCGAAAACGGATGCACGCATAAGCTTCGGCGGCCGGGTCGTCTCGCGGAAACGGCGCCGTGCGCATGCAATAGTGACGCACCAGCGCAAGTGGCCCTTCGTACAGGTGGCCGATGGTCGTTCGTACAGGTGTCGACGGGAAGCAGAAGGTGGCGGAGGCGCGCGGAAACACGCCGCCGCGCGGGGTGCGCGGCGCTATGGGCGCGGGTCAGCGCAGATCGACTGGCTCAGAGGGTGAGGTACGGAAGGGCCGCGAGCGCCGCGAGGGCGGCGGTGCCGGAGCAGAAGAGCGTGAACCGGATGACGAGCCTGCGCATGGACAATCCCCTCGAAGGAGGGTGCGTGTACCGGCCGGGCGTTACGGGAATGTGCCGGAACCGTGACTGCCCACAGCTATCCCTGGCTTCCCGCGTTACGGCGCCGGAATGTTGCCTTCGGGCACCGCTGCCGCATCCGCGAACTGCAGGCGGTAGAAGCGCGCGTAGGCGCCACCCGCGGCAAGGAGCTCGCGGTGGGTGCCGGCCTCGGCGATCGCGCCATCGACGACCACGCAGATGCGGTCGGCGTTGACGATCGTCGACAGGCGGTGGGCGACGACGATCGTCGTGCGGCCCGCCTTGAGGCGGTCGAACGCCTCCTGCACCCGCATTTCCGATTCGGCGTCGAGCGCCGACGTCGCCTCGTCGAGGAGCACGATGGGCGCATTGCGGAGGAGGGCGCGGGCGATCGCGAGGCGCTGGCGCTGGCCGCCGGACAGGTCGACGCCCTGCTCGCCGAGCGTGGTGTCGTAGCCCTGCGGCAAAGCGCGGATGAAACCGTCCGCCAGCGCATCGCGCGCGGCGGCTTCCACCTCGGCGTCGGTGGCGCCCAGCCGGCCGAAGCGGATGTTGTCGCGTACCGTTCCGGCGAAGAGGCGCACGTCCTGTCCGACGAGGGCGATGCGGCTGCGAAGGTCCGAGACGGCGACGGTCGCAATGTCCCGCCCGTCGATCAGTATCCGGCCGCCGCTCACCTCGTAGAAGCGCTCGATGAGCGCGATGATCGTGCTCTTGCCCGCGCCGGATGGCCCGACCAGCGCCGTTGTCCGGCCGGCCTCCGCCACGAAGCTGAGATCCTCGAAGAGCCTTTCCTCCGGCCGGTAGCGGAACGCCACGCGGTCGAACTCGATTCGCCCCGAGGTGACATCGAGGCCTGGTCGCCCGCCATCGTCGGGCGGCACGGGCGTATCGAGGAGCGCATAGAGCTGGCGGACATTGGCGAGGCGGCCGGCGAGCTGGACGTTGAAGCGCGCGAGGCGTGCGGCGGGCTCGTAGGCGAGGAGCATTGCCGTGACGAAGGCGATGAACGAGCCGGGCGTTGCTCCGGCATGAACCACCGACCAGCCGGTCCACAGAAGCACGCCCGCCACCGCGATGCCGGCGATCCCCTCCATGATCGGTGCGGTGCGCGCCGTCATGGTCGCCACGCGGTTCGCCCGGCCCTCGACCTCGGTAATGGCCTCCTCCATCCGGCGCCGCATCGTCCCCTCGAGGTTGAAGGCGCGGACGACACGCATGCCGAGCGCGGTTTCCTGGAGCACGGACGAGACCAGGCTCGTGAAGCGGAACTCGGCCTCGGCCGCCTGGCGGGTGCGCCGGATCAGGCGGCTGACCAGCACGATCGCGATCGGCGCGACGAGGAAGACCACGAGCGAGAGGACGAGGCTCTGCCACAGCATCACGCCGAGGAGGACGAGGAGCGTGAGGAGGTCACGCACGGCGACATTGCCGAGCTTGTCGAGCGCATCCCGCGCTGCCGCCGTCTGGTGCAGCATCCGCGTGACGAGGTCGGCGGAGTGGTTGCGGGCGAAGAAGTCGAGGTCGAGCCGGAGAATCTTGTCGAACACGCGCCGCTGCAGGCGCGCCACGATGGCGTTGCCGACGCGCGCCTGGATGACGAGGCTCACATAGTTGGCGATGCCGCGCGTGACGAACAGCGCGCCCATCAGGAGCGGGATGAGGACGACCAGGTTTTCGTCGCGGGTGAAGAAGATGCCGTCGACGACGTCGCGCATCAGCCACGCGGTGCCGCCGGTGGTCGCCGCGAACACGGCCATGGCGGCGATCACGATGGCATAGCGGCCGCCGAATTCGCGCGCGTTCTCGCCGACGAGGCGCCGCACGAGCGCAAGGTCGCCGTCGGTGCGGCGGGCGGATCTGCGGGCCATTGAGGGTTCCGGGACAGTTTTGGGCTTATAGGCGCGTTCGGCCCGCCGGCCCAACCCCGCCGGTCACGCCGCCAGCGTTTCCTCGACGAGCTTCACCCAGTAGGTGCAGCCGAGCGGGATGATGGCGTCGTTGAAGTCGTAGCCGGCATTGTGGAGGCCGGCTGTGTCGCCATTGCCGATGAAGATGAACGAACCCGGCCGCGCCTCGAGCATATAGGAGAAATCCTCCGCGCCCATCACCGGCGGGGTGTCGGCATCGACCCGGTCGGCGCCGACGATGCGGGAGGCCACCGCGATCGTCTTCTCGGTCTCGGCCCGGTGGTTCACAGTGACGGGGTATTTCCGCTTGTAGGTGAGGTCCGCAGTCGCGCCGAACGCCGCGGCGATGTTCTGGACGATCGCCCGGACGCGCTCCTCGACGAGGTCGCGCATCGCCGGCAGGAGCGTCCGCGCCGTCCCCTCGATCTTGACGAAGTCGGGGATGACGTTGGTCGCGGTGCCGGCGTCGAGCCGCGTCACGGAGATGACGGCCGATTCGAGCGGGTCGGCGTTCCGCGACACCACCGTCTGCAGCGCCTGGATGAGGGCGGCCGTCGCCACCACGGGGTCGATGGTCTCCTGCGGCCGCGCGGCGTGGCCGCCGCGGCCGCGGATGAAGATCCTGAACTCGTCCGTCGAGGCGAGGAGGGCACCCGGGCGTGTCGCGAACGTGCCCACCGGAATCCCCGGCATGTTGTGCATGCCGTAGACCTCGTCGATGCCGAAGCGGTCCATCATGCCGTCGTCGACCATCGCCTTGCCGCCGGCGCCGCCTTCCTCCGCGGGCTGGAAGATGACGACGGCGGTGCCGGCGAAATTCCGCGTCTCGGCAAGATAGCGTGCGGCGCCGAGCAGCATGGCGGTGTGCCCGTCATGGCCGCAGGCGTGCATCTTGCCCGGCTTCTCCGAGGCGTAGGCCTTTCCGGTCCTCTCGGTGATAGGCAGCGCATCCATGTCGGCGCGGAGGCCGATCACGCCGCTGCCGGGCTTCGAGCCGCGGATGACGCCGACGACCCCGGTGCGGCCGATGCCCGTCACCACCTCGTCCACGCCGAAGCCGCGCAGCTTTTCCGCGACGATGCCGGCGGTGCGGTGGACGTCGTAGAGGAGTTCCGGGTGGCGATGGAGATCGTGCCGCCAGGCGGTGATCTCATCATGGAATTCCGAGATGCGGTTCAGTGCGGGCATGGCGAGCTCTTCGCTGGCAGGCGCGGCCGGTCACCCCTCGTTAGCACCGTTGGCCGATCCCCGTCGCCCCTCCTGCGCCATCATCTTCTGCAAAGGAAGATTGCGCTAGAGTGCGAGCCGATTCGTGTTTTCCGAGAGGACATTCGATGCGTAACCTCTATCGCCTGGGCGTACTCGCCCTCCTGCCGATCCTCGGCGGCTGCTTCGACATGCGGAGCGACCTGACCGTCGCTCCGGACGGCACCGCCACCGTCGTGGCAAGCTTCACCATGTCGGCCGACATGATGGGAATGATGGGCGCCGCGGTCGGCGCAGCGGGTGGCGCCCCTGCCGGGGACGACGATTTCTGCCCGACCGACATGGACGAGGTCTCGGCGGGCTTCACGGCCAAGAGCGAGCGGAGCACGGCCGAGAACGGCGATGCGGTCTGCACAATGACCGTCATCGGCCCGATCGACCGCATGGGCGAGGTGCTCGCGGACACCGAATTCAACCCCGGCGGCGGCGTCGAGGGCGATGACGGCCAGATCATGCTGACGGCCGAAGGGGGCGGCATCTACACCTACTCCCTCGCCTTCGCGATCCCCGCGGAAGACGCGCCCACGCCGGAAGAGGCTGCCATGCAGGCGGCGATGATGCAGGCGATGCGCGAGATGATGACCGGCCGCACGATGACGTGGAGCGTGACCGCGCCGCGCATCCTCTCCTCGACCGGCACGATCGAGGGCAACACGGCGACCTTCGTCATCCCGGTGACCGACATGATCGACAACACCGGCGGCGAGTACACCTTCGAAGTCCGCTTCGGCCTCTAGGCTTTCCGTCCCCTCGGCCGG
>CAXNGA010000206.1:0-4626 GCA_964201375.1 Kaistiaceae bacterium | reverse complement strand
CGCGCCGCCCGGCCCCATGGACGCCGGCCGGATGATGATGCCTGCGGCGGGGGGCACCGGCGTCGGCTCCGAGATCATGGCGATCATGATGTCGCAGTTCCACGCCATGGACACCGATGGCGACGGCCGCGTGACCACGGAGGAATTCGCTGCCGGCTGGGAGAGCGCCTTCCTCCTCCTCGACCAGAACGCTGACGGCTTCCTCGACGACGCCGACCGCGCGATTGCGGCGCGGAACCTTGCCATGACCGTAGCCGAGAACCGCGCCGACCGTGCCGCGGCCGGCGAGCCGGGCGGTGAGCGTGGTGGCGAAGGCCAGTTCGAGTACCGCCGCGGCGACGGCCCGGCCTGGGGCGGGCACTACGAACATCACGACAATGGCGGCGGGGCGTTCTTCTTCCGCTTCCCGGGCGGCATGATGCACTTCTACACGATGCCGTTCGGCCAGGGCGGCATGGATTGGCACGACATGCCGGGACGCGGCGACATGCCCGGCGGAATGGGCGCCATGCCGTTCTTCTTCCCCGGCTTCCCGGGAATGCCTGGAATGCAGTGGATGCCGGGAATGCCCGGTGGCCAGGGCATGCCGGGCGGCCCGAACATCCAGATCCAGCCGATGCCGGGCGGTGACCGGAGCGGCGGCGGCACCGGCGGCTGGGTTGCCCCCGGCGGGGATCGCACGGGCGGCGGGACCGGCGGCTGGGTCGGCCCCGGCCAGAACGGCCCGGCCCCGGTCGCCCCCGACGGCGGCACCACCCGCGGGGCAGCGCCGAAGCCGTAGGCTTCAGCCAGCGCCAGAACGCACAACGGCGCCGTCAGGCGCCGTTGTCTTTTCCGACTTCCGGTTTCCTCCTGAGCCGGCCCCGCCTGTCGAGCGCGTCCCTGAGGACGAACTCGATCTGTGCGTTGATGCTGCGGATGTCGTCATCCGCCCAGCGCTGCATCGCGTCGAAGACGTCCTTCGCGATGCGCAGCGGGAAGGCTTTGCGTTCGACCACCGGGCATCAGCCGTAGAGCGTGCCGGTATTGATGACGGGTGTGACCGCTCTCTCGCTGGTGAGAACCACGAGGAGGTTGGCCACCATATGCGCCTTCTTCTCCTCGTCGAGTTGCACGACGCCGCGCTCCGCGAGCTGGGCCAGCGCCATCTCCACCATGCCGACAGCGCCATCGACGATCCGCCGCCGTGCGGCGATGATCGCACCCGCCTGCTGCCGCTGCAGCATGGCGCCAGCGATCTCGGGGGCATACGCGAGGTGGCTGATGCGGGCCTCGATCACCTTGACGCCGGCCTTGTCGAGCCGCGCCTGGACATCCTGCACCAGCTGCGCGGCAACTTCGTCCGTGTGGCCGCGAAGCGCAACGCCCTCGGCCTCGTCGCCGAGGTCGTAGTAGTAGCGCCCCGCGAGCCCGCGCAGCGCCGCTTCCGACTGGATGCGGACGAAGTTCTCGTAGTCGTCCACCTCGAACACGGCCTCGGCCGTATCGATGACCTGCCAGACGATGACGGCGCCGATCTCGATCGGGCTGCCCCCGAGGTCGTTCACCTTGAGCCGGTCGGAATCGAAGTTCCGGATGCGGGTCGAGACCTTGGTCTTCCGCAGGAAGATGTTGGCCCATTTCAGCCCCGGATCGCGGACCGTGCCGGCATAGGCGCCGAACAGCTGCAGCACCTTCACCTCGTTCGGCGCGACCATGAAGAGCCCCATCCACAGCGGCGCGACGAGGAGGTTGATGAGGAAGCCGGCGCCGAGGAGCCACCAGTTCTGGTCGGGCACGGCAAAGCCGATGAGCGCAAGGCCGACGAGGTGAAGCACGATGAAGCCGATCGTGAACGGTATGCCGGGAAGGGTGGTGCGAATGCGCTCGCGGATCATGTGTGTCTCCTCTGGTTGCCTAAGTGCATAATATCGAAGTGATATCACTTAGATGTCAAGCGCGATCTGCGCGCAGCCCGAGGATCGCGAGGCTCGGTGGCGATGAGGCCCGTCGGGCGGGCGACCGGGCCCGGCTAGGAGCTTGAGGCGGCGGAGTCGGCGGCCGTTGCGGCAGTGCGCTCCCGCCGTGCCATGATCATGGACGAGCGAAGGAAGGCCGCGATGAACACGATGGTCATCAGGAGGACGATCGTCGGGGCCGGCGCGCTGTCGATGAAGAAGCTGAGATAGACGCCGAAGAAGGACGAGAGCACGGCGATCGCCACCGCCAGCCACAGCATCGCGGCGAAGCGCCGGGTCAGCAGGAACGCGATGGCTCCCGGTGCGATCAGCATGGCGATCGCCAGGATGATCCCGACCGCCGTCAGCGCACCGACCACCGTCAGCGAGATCATGCAGAGGAGCCCGTAGTGGAGGAGGCCGACCCGAAGGCCGGCGACCCGCGCCTGTGCCGGATCGAAGGCGTGGAGAAGGAAGTCCCGCCCCTTCGCGAGGATGATGCCGGTCACGAAGACGGCGATGACGAGCGCAAGGGCGATGTCACCCCACGCCACGCCGAGGATGTCGCCGAACAGGATGTGGTCGAGGTGCACGTCGCTCTGGATCTCGATGTAGAGGACGAGCCCGATGCCGAACATGCCGGAGAAGACGACGCCGAGGATCGTATCCTGCTTGATGCGGCTGTTGTCCTTGAGGAAGCCGGCCGCGACCGCCGCGAAGACGCCGGCAACGAAGGCGCCGATCGCGTAGGGGATTTCGACGATGTAGGCGATCACGACGCCCGGGAAGACGGCGTGGCTGATCGCATCGCCCATCAGCGACCAGCCCTTCAGCACCAGGAAGCAGGACAGCAGCCCGGCGGGGACCGCGACGAGGACCGCGATCAGCATCGCGTTCCGCATGAACTCGAACTGGAAGGGGAGGAGGAGATCCATCGCCGTCAGGGCTCCGGCGACGCGAGGGCGGAAGCCGCGCGGCGGCGCGAGGCGAGCATGCCGTGCTTGGGCGCGAAGAAGAAGGCGAGGAGGAACACGGTCGTCTGGAGGACCACGATGATCCCGCCGGTCGCGCCGTCGAGGAAGTAGGAGATGTAGGCGCCGAACAGGCTCGTCAGCGTGCCGATGAGGACGGCGATGACGATGAGGCGCGGGAAGCGGTCGGTGAGGAGGTAGGCGGTCGCGCCCGGCGTCACCACCATGCAGATCACGAGGAACGCGCCGACCGTCTGGAGGGCGGCGACAGTCGATGCCGACAGGAGCGCGAAAAAGACGATGCGCAGAACCCCGGGCCGGAGCCCGATCGAGCGGGCATGCGTCTCATCGAAGAAGACGACCATGAGGTCCTTCCACTTCGCGAGGAGGACCACGAGCGACACCACCGCGATGACGACGAGTTGGACCGTGTCCCCTGGGCTGATGGCGAGGATGTTGCCGAGGATGATGGTCTGGATGTTGACCGAAGTCGGCGACAGCGACGCCATGAAGAGGCCGAGCGCGAAAAACGACGAGAAGATGAGCCCGATGATGGCGCCCTCCCGCAGCTTGGTCCGCTGGTTGAGGAACAGCATCGCAGCGGCCGCCGCGCCCCCCGACAGGAAGGCGCCCACGGCGAACGGGAGGCCCAGCATGTAGGCGCCCGCGACGCCCGGTACGATCGCATGCGAGAGCGCATCGCCGATCAGCGACCAGCCCTTCAGCATCAGATAGGCCGAAAGGAACGCGCAGACGCCACCGACCAGCGCCGACACCCAGATGGCGTTGACCATGTACTGGTAGCCGAACGGCTCGAGGAGGACGCTCACGAGCGTCCTTCCTTCGCATCGCCCTGGTCCCGCGTCACCGGCTTGTCGCGGTAGAGCACCAGCGGCCGCTCGTCGTCGGTGATGACGCCGAGCGAGCGCTGGTCGCCGTCCGATTCGTTGAGGACGAAGTGGCGCAGGACGCCGCCGAAGGTCTTCTCGAGGTTGGCGCGGGTGAAGGTCTCCGCCGTGGGGCCGTAGGCGAGTACCGTGTTCTTGACGAGGATGGCGCGGTCGCAGAATTCCGGCACGCTGCCGAGATTGTGGGTCGAGACGAGGATCACGCGGCCTTCGTCGCGGAGATCGCGGAGGAGGGTAATGATCGCGTCCTCGGTGTTGACGTCGACCCCGGTGAACGGCTCGTCCAGGAGGATGACCCGGCCGTCCTGCGCCAGGGCGCGGGCGAGGAACACGCGCTTCTTCTGCCCGCCGGATAGTTCGCCGATCTGGCGCTTGCGGAACTCCTCCATCCCAACGCGTCGCAGGGCGGCGTCTGCCGCCGCGCGGTCGGCGGCCTTGGGGATGCGCAGGAAGCCCATGTGGCCGTAGCGGCCCATCATCACCACGTCCTCCACGAGGACGGGGAAATTCCAGTCGACCTCCTCGCTCTGCGGCACGTAGGCCACAAGGTTCCGGCGGATGGCGGCAGCAACCGGCTCGCCGAGGATCGAGATCTCGCCGCGCGCAAGGCGCACGAACCCCATGATCGCCTTGAACAGCGTGGACTTGCCGCTGCCATTGACGCCGACGAGCGCGGTGATCGTGCCGGTCGGGATGGCGAAGCTGGCACTCCGGAGCGCGGTGAAGCCGTTCCGGTAGGTGACGGTGGCGTCGCGGACCATGAGGCCGCTGCCGTCCGTCGCTGCTCCGGCCGCAGGGCGCGCGGGTCTC
>CAXNGA010000205.1:0-4628 GCA_964201375.1 Kaistiaceae bacterium | reverse complement strand
GCCGGCAAGTCAACGATACTGGCGCTGCTCGAGCGCTTCTACGAGCCGACCGGCGGCGCCATCCTGTTCATGGGCCAGAACGTCCGCAGCATGTCGCGCGAGGAACTACGGAGCCACATGGCCTATGTCGAGCAGGAGGCGCCGGTGCTGGCAGGCTCGATCGCCGACAACCTCCGCCTCGGCGCGCCGGCCGCAACCGACCAGATGCTGATGGCCGCCCTTCGCCGGGTCGGCCTCGAATCCATCGTCGAGCGCTCGCCGCTCGGCCTCGACGCGCCCGTCGGCGACGACGGCGTCCTCCTCTCCGGCGGCCAGCGCCAGCGCCTCGCCTGGGCGCGGGCGCTCCTCGCGGACACCGAGATTCTTCTCCTCGACGAGCCGACGTCGTCGGTGGACTCCCGCACCGAGCAGGTGCTCCAGGAAGCTTTGCGCGAGACGGCGCGGCATCGGACGGTCATCGTGGTCGCCCATCGCCTCGCGACGGTCGCCGATTCGGACCAGATCATCGTCGTGGAGGCCGGAAAGGTGATCGCGACCGGCACGCATGCGCAGCTGCTCGTAACCTCGCCGCTCTACCGCGAACTCGCCAGCCATCAATTGCTGGTGTAGGCGCGCTGCGGACGCCGCCCGGAATGGACTGTTTCGCCGTCGGGGTGGCATAGGTTCCGGGGTGCGTCCACGGAGCGCGGGGGCAGCAGGGAGGCGAGGATGAAGACGCGAGTTGTGCTGCTTGCGGTGGCACTATGCATTGGCACTGGCGCTGCCTGGGCCGACGAGGATCCCGCACTGCTCGCGCCCGATCCTGCCGGCGCGGTGATGCCGAACCTCACCTACAATGGCTGGAACTACAGCCCGCTCGACCGGATCACGATCGGCAACGTGGCCAATCTTGCGGTCGCCTGGACGTGGCAGATAGGCATCCTCGACAGCCATGAGGCTCCGCCGCTGGTCGTCGACAGGACCATGTACATAGTTTCGCCCCGGCCGAACTACGTCTACGCGCTCGATCTGGCAACCGACGGCATCATCCGCTGGGAGTTCCGTCCGGACCTCGACGACACCCGCATTCCTGCTGGCCCGACGCCCGCGAGGGGGCTCCTGTATTCGGAGGGCCGCATCTTCTTCGCCGCCGCAGACGGCCAGGTGTTCGCGCTCGATGCCGGCACAGGCGAGCTCGCATGGAGCACCGTTGCGGTCGTTCCCGACGCCTGGGAGGGACTGAACGGCGCCGGCCTCATTGCCGATGGTCTCTACATCACCGGCAATTCCGGCGCGGATCGCGGCGTGCGAGGGCGCGTCATGGCCTTCGATGCAGCCACCGGCGCACAGGCCTGGACCTTCTACTCGATGGGCCCGGACGACGAGGTGGGCATCGGCCCGCGCTTCACGCCGTTCTATGCCGACGACCGCGCCGGCTCGCTCGCCACCTGGTACGGCCGTTCGTGGGAGCAGGGCGGCGGCACGCCCTCGGGGTTCTACACCTACGATCCCGTCCTCGGCCTCTTCTACTACGCCACCGGCAGCTGCGCGCCGGTGAACCCGGACTACCGGCGCGAATGGGGCACGGTCACGCTCGACGCGAATGGCGGCCTTGCCGACTATCGCAACAACTGGTGCGCCTCGCTGATGGCCCGCGATGCCGCGACCGGAACACTCGTGTGGACCTACAACCTGACACCCGCTGACAACTGGGACCTCGACGACGTCGGCGCCCCGCAACTCGTCGACCTCGCCATCGGCGGCGAAACGCGGCAGACCGCACTGACGGCTTCTGCAAACGGGTTCTTCTACGTCTTCGACCGGGCGAACGGCGAGATGCTCCTGGACCCGTGGCCGTTCCGCTACGTGGACTTCATGTCCGGCGTCGACCGGACCACCGGACGGGCGCGCTATGACATCGCACGCTGGAGCTTCACCAGTGTCGAGGACCGCCGCCGCTACACGAACGCGGGGGAACTCGCCCCGGGCGCAACGGCCCCCCAGAACTATACCGGCACCGAGGTAACCTGGTGCCCGGGCCTCGGGGCCCGCAACTGGCAGAACGATGCCTGGTCGCCGCGGACGAGGCTCCTCTACACCTCGACCACGACGGGATGCACGACCCACGTCGTCACCGAAGGCGTTTTCGAGGCTGGGCAGCCCTACCAGCTTCGCCGCGCCGCCGGCACGCCCGCGATCGCGCGCCGCGAGGCCGGCGGGGGAGCGGTCGACTATCCGGGCGAGCTCCAGGCCAACGACCCGGTTGCCGGCCGCACTGCGTGGCGGCTGCCCTGGCCGGGTGGCAACGACGTGCCGGTGCTTGCGACAGCCGGCGACCTTCTGTTCCAGATCGGCGCGGATACGGGCGTCGTGCGTGCGCTGAGCGCGGTGGACGGCACCGATCTCTGGTCGTTCCGCACCGGTAGCCGCGGCAACGCCACGCCGGTCACCTACATCGGTCCCGACGGACGCCAGTATGTCGCCTTCATCGCCAGCGCCGCGCCTGGAAACACGCCCGTCTTCATCGATGCGGCGCCGACCGAGGCGGCGCGGTTCCAGCGCTCAGGAAGCACTCTCTACGTATTCGCCATCCCGTAGAAAGGTCCATTCTGGCTCAAGCAAACGTCACTTCCTGTGGTACCGTGCCGAGCGTACACAAGCTGCAGGGCGTTGGCGCCGCCCGTTTCATCCGCAGGCGCAAGGGAACGAAGCAATGCGTGTCAACGCGGTCTTGACTGCGATCAGGGCGACGGTATTCGGCGCGGTGGTACTTGCCGCCGGCTCCGCCATGGCGTTCGAGCGGACACCGTATACCAACGATCTCGTGACCGAGGCGCGCGAGACGGGGCGCCCGTACATCGTCTACGTCCATGCCGTGTGGTGCTCGACGTGCCAGGCTCAGGATCGTGTCCTCGCTACGCTGGTCGACGACCCTCGTTTCGACGATCTCCTCATCCTGACGGTCGACTTCGACACGAAGCGCAACCTCATGATGCTGTTCAACATACCTGACCGCTCGATCTTCGTGGCCTTCAGCGGAACGACCGAACTCGGACGGTCGGTGTACGACACGACGCCGGCGGGGATCGCCGCCTTCCTCGAGCTCACCGTGAACGGTTCGCCCAACTACGTTCCGGCCGCCCCGGCGCGCGCGCCAGGCGCCTGACGCTCCATGGAACCGGGGACCGGCCTCGCGGCTTTCGTCGCGGGGCTGCTGACCGCCATCAATCCGTGCGTTTTGCCGCTGCTGCCGATCGTCTTCGCAACGGCCGTCTCGCGCCACCGCATCGCAGGACCGCTCGCGCTCGCTGCCGGCCTCACGATTTCGTTCGTCGGCGTGGGCCTCTTCCTGGCGCTCGTCGGCTATTCCCTCGGCTATTACGCGGAGTGGTTCCGCCCGATCGGGGCGGTCCTTCTCATCCTGTTCGGCCTCGTCCTCCTGGTTCCCCAACTGCAATTCCGCCTCCAGACGGCGGCGGGACCCGGGGCCAACTGGATCAACGACCGCTTCAGCGGCACGGGTGAGGGCGGCGGCTGGGGCGGACAACTTGCGCTGGGCCTCGTGCTGGGGCTCGTCTGGAGTCCCTGCACGGGCCCGTCGATCGGCATCGCATCCTCGATGGCCTTTGCCGGCGAGAACCTCGGCGCCGTCTTCGGCATCATGCTTCTGTTCGGCATCGGGGCCGGCATCCCCCTGGCGCTCCTCGGCCTGCTCTCGCGGTCCGTTCTGATGCGCTGGCGCGATCGGCTCGCCCGGGTCGCCACCACCGGGAAGTACGTCCTCGGCGGCCTCATGGTGCTCGTGGGCGTCCTCATCCTCACCCACTTCGACCGCCGCATAGAAGGCTGGCTGCTCGAAATCATGCCGGTGTGGTGGCAGGACCTTACCGTCCGCTTCTGAGCGAGTGAGGACCGACGCCTGTGGGCAAACGGTCGCCGGGGTGACACAACCCGTCCGTGTTGGTTTGCCGCTGGCGTCGGGTGGTGTTAGCCAGTCTCGCAGAACCCTTGGCGGGAGGCTCCCTTGAACCGACGCGAATTCATTGCCACGACGGGCGCTGCGGCGGCGGCCCTGACGATACCCGGCGCTGCCCGGGCCGATGTCCCGTTCCCCTATAGCTACGACATCACTCCGCCACTGCAGTTGGGGCAGCGCGACGCTTACATCGCCTGGATGGTGGAGAACCGGGGCGAGAATCCGACCTACCTCGCGCAGCACTGGGCGCGCTACGAGGTCCTGGTGGCCAATCGCGACGTGCTCGACGACCGCAACAAGCGCGCTTTCCTGCTGACCCCGCGCGAGGAATTCGTCCTCGAGCGGAACCTCTCGCGGGCCTACGACCACGCCTTCCTCGACATCGGATATGGCGTGACGATCTCCGGCCCGCACCTGGTCGGTCGCATGACGACATCGATCGATGTGCAGATGGGCGAAAAGGTACTCGAGGTCGGTACCGGCTCCGGCTACCAGTCGGCCTATCTCGCAAACCTCACCAACCAGGTCTGGACGATCGAGATCATCGCGCCGATCGCCGAACGCACGCGAAGCGTCTACGATGGCCTCATCACGCGGGGATACAACGAGTACCTCGCGATCTCGTCCAGGGCCGCCGATGGCTACTACGGCTGGGAAGAGTTCGGCCCGTTCG
>CAXNGA010000204.1:0-4635 GCA_964201375.1 Kaistiaceae bacterium | reverse complement strand
CGGGCGCGCGTCGCGCCCTCGACCAGCACCTTGACGGTGCCGTCGGGCAGTTTCAGGAGCTGCAGGACGGTCGCCAGCGTGCCGATCGTGTAGATCGAATCCGGCTTCGGATCGTCGTGGCTCGGGTCCTTCTGGGTAGCGAGGAGGATCTGGTTGTCCGCCCGCATCACCTCTTCCAGCGCATGGATCGACTTCTCGCGGCCGACGAAAAGCGGCACGATCATGTGCGGGAAGACGACGATGTCGCGGAGCGGGAGGAGCGGGTAGACGGCCTTCCCGGTCGGTATCGCGCGGGGTCGGGGGGTCTCTGTCGTCATGGCAACCTCTCTCGTGGCCCGGCCTCATTAGAGACGGCCGGTGCTGCGCAGGCAACCTTTTGTGGAAACAAACCGATCCGGGATGGACCGGCCTGCGGACACAGGCGCGAAGCCTGCCAACTATGGTTCGTAAAGTGGCCCCGTGACGGGGGGCTTTCAAGACGTTCCGATGACACCTTTCCGGGTTCCGCCCGGCCACCGGTCGATGGCATGCACGCCAGCGTCTTGGAAGGGGCGCGCACGCCGCTGCCGACTCGGCAGCTTGCGGCGGAGAAAGCAGGTCCCCGGGGACGCGCCCGGGGACGAAGCTGTGGTGCTGGCAGCAGACCTCGGGGCTATGCCGAGGTCGAGACCTCGCCGGCGCGCTCGGCGTAGATGTACAGGGGCCGCGCCTTGCCTTCAGCGACATCGGGCGAGATGACGACCTCCTGGACACCGTCGAGGCCGGGAAGGTCGAACATCGTCTCGAGGAGGATCGCCTCGATGATCGAGCGGAGGCCGCGGGCCCCGGTCTTGCGATCGATCGCACGCTTGGCGATCGTCGAAAGGGCATCGGGGTGGATCGTGAGTTCGACGTTCTCCATGTCGAAGAGGCGCTGGTACTGCTTGATCAGCGCGTTCTTCGGCTCCGAGAGGATGCGGATGAGCGCAGGCTCGTCGAGATCCTCGAGCGTGGCAAGAATCGGCAGGCGGCCGACGAACTCGGGGATCAGGCCGAACTTCAGCAGATCCTCGGGCTCGACCTCGCGGAGAAGTTCACCCGTGCGACGGTCTTCCGGAGCCTGCACCTTGGCGCCGAAGCCGATCGACGTCGCACGGCCACGATCGGAAATGATCCGCTCGAGGCCCGCGAACGCACCACCACAGATGAACAGGATGTTCGTCGTATCGACCTGCAGGAACTCCTGCTGCGGGTGCTTGCGGCCGCCCTGCGGCGGAACGCTGGCAACGGTACCTTCCATGATCTTCAGCAGGGCCTGCTGCACGCCCTCGCCCGACACGTCGCGCGTGATCGACGGGTTGTCGGACTTCCGGCTGATCTTGTCGACCTCGTCGATGTAGACGATGCCGCGCTGCGCCCGCTCGACATTGTAGTCGGCAGCCTGGAGCAGCTTCAGAATGATGTTCTCGACGTCCTCACCGACATAGCCGGCTTCGGTCAGCGTCGTCGCATCGGCCATCGTGAAAGGCACGTCGAGGATGCGGGCGAGCGTCTGCGCGAGCAGTGTCTTGCCACAGCCGGTCGGGCCGATCAGGAGGATGTTGGACTTCGCCAGCTCGACGTCGTTGTTCTTCGCCGCGTGGTTCAGCCGCTTGTAGTGGTTATGTACCGCGACCGAGAGAACGCGCTTCGCGTGACGCTGGCCGATGACGTAGTCATCCAGGACTGCGCAGATTTCATGGGGGGTCGGAACGCCCTCCCGCGACTTCACCAGCGAGGACTTGGATTCCTCGCGGATGATGTCCATGCACAGTTCGACGCACTCGTCGCAGATGAAGACGGTCGGACCGGCGATGAGCTTCCGCACCTCGTGCTGGCTCTTTCCGCAGAAGGAGCAGTAGAGGGTGTTTTTGCCGTCGCTGCCGCTGACCTTGCTCATTTCAAAGACACCTTTGGCTCACGCAGATGGACCACCCGGTCCCTTCCGGCGCCGGGAATGGCGGCACCGATCAAGCTCCGGCGTGCTCGAGCCCCCCGGCGGACACACGCATATCGAACGCCGTCACACCACTTTCATACTCCGGCGGACTTCTTCAAGAGAGACTTAACGCCGCTCCGTCCACCGCGACTTTCCGGCAGCACCCCTAAGCTGCCGCAGCGGCCACCTCTTCGTCCTCCCGGCTGCTGACGACCCGGTCGACGATGCCGAACTCCTTGGCTTCCTGTGCCGTCTGGAAGAAGTCACGATCAAGTGTACGCTCGATGACTTCGTATGGCTTGCCCGTGTGCTTCACGTAGATTTCATTGAGCCGCCGTTTCATCTTGATGATGTCTTCGGCGTGGCGCTCGATGTCCGAAGCCTGGCCCTGGAAGCCGCCCGACGGCTGGTGCAGCATGATGCGGGCATTGGGGAGCGCGGCGCGCATGCCCGGCGCCCCGGCACACAGGAGGAGCGAACCCATCGAGGCCGCCTGGCCGATGCACAGGGTCGCCACCGGCGGCTTGATGAACTGCATCGTGTCGTAGATCGCCATGCCGGCCGTCACCACGCCGCCGGGCGAGTTGATGTACATCGAGATCGGCTTCTTCGGATTGTCGGCCTCGAGGAACAGGAGCTGCGCCGTGACGAGCGATGCGCCGTAGTCCTCGATCGGGCCGGTAACGAAGATGATCCGCTCCTTGAGCAGGCGCGAATAGATGTCGAAGGCACGCTCGCCACGGTTGGTCTGTTCGACCACCATCGGGACCAGCGTGTTCATCGTGTACTGCAGGGGATCGCGCATGTTCACGGCATCGTCCTTTTCCGCTGCGTGCGCGCCGCACCGAGTCGTCGCGCCTCCGCCCTGGACCGTATGTAGGCCAGCCTGCCCCCCTCGGAAAGGGCTGCCCGGCCACGGTGCGCTGCGATCCGGTTGACGGCGCCGCGGCGAGCCCCTCTCCTTCAGCCATGGCGAAGGCGGAAGCACTGGTCCTCGATGTTGGCGGACTGGAGGTGCAGGTCACCAATCCCGGCAAGGTGCTGTTCCCCGGAACGGGGCACACCAAGCTCGACCTCGTGAACTACTACCTCGCGATCGCCGACGGAGCGCTGCGCGGCGCAGGCGGACGACCCAATGTCCTCGTGCGCCATCCGAACGGGGTCGGCGGCGAGTTCTTCTACCAGAAACGCGCGCCCGAAAGCCGCCCGCCCTGGATCGAGGTCGTGACGCTGAGCTTCCCGTCGGGCCGCACTGCCGAGGAGATCGTGCCGCGCAACGCTGCGGCGCTCGCGTGGATGGCGAACCTTGCCTGCCTCGAACTGCACCCCCATCCCGTCAGGGCAGACGACGTCGATCACCCCGACGAGCTGCGGGTCGATCTCGATCCCCTCCCCGGCGTGCCGTGGCCGCAGGTGCTGGAGGTGGCGCGCTGCGTCCACGGCGTGCTCGACGATTTCGGCCTGGTCGGCTGGCCCAAGACGTCCGGCTCGCGGGGCATGCACGTCATCATCAGGATCGAGCGGCGCTGGGATTTCGGCCGTGTCCGCCGGGCGGCGCTCGCGATCGCCCGCGAGGTGGAGCGGCGGGTCCCGGCGCTCGCGACCTCGAAATGGTGGAAGGAGGAGCGCCACGGGGTGTTCCTCGACTACAACCAGAACGCCAAGGACAAGACCGTCGCCTCGGCCTACTCGGTGCGCCCGACCCCCGACGCCCGCGTCTCGGCGCCGCTGACCTGGGCCGAGGTCGACGGCGTCGATCCGGCCGCGTTCACGCTGGCGACAATGCCGGCGCGATACGCCGCGATCGGCGACCGCCACGCCGGCATCGACGATCACCCCTGTTCGCTCGACGCGATCCTCGAACTCTCCGCGAGGCAGGAGGCGGAAGGCCTCGGCGACGCGCCATGGCCGCCGCAATACGCAAAGCAGCCCGGCGAGCCGCCGCGCGTCCAGCCGTCGCGGGCCAGGGGCGCCGGCCGGCGCGTCCCGAAAATGCCGCTGATCGAGATCGGCCGCTCGGTGAGCAAGGCCGAGGCGCTGGAGGGCCTGGAACGGTGGAAGGCCAAGCACCCGGCCGCCGCCGCGAAGCTGGAGCCGGCGGACGCCCTCGTCGATGGCATGCGCGGGCGCTCCGCCGTGTGGTGGCGGATCCGCGTGAACCTCCAGCACGTCCCGGAGGCCGAACGGCCCGCCCAGGAAACGCTGGACCCGGACAACCCGCCGCCCGGCTGGCTGGAGTACATGGCCGATCCGCCGAAGCGGCCACGGAAGAAGAAGGCGGAGGCCGAAGACACCGGCAACGACACGGAGCCAACCGCCGGTTAGAGGCCGGATAGTCCCTCCGCCAAGCGGAGATTAACCTCTCTCGTCTTGGTCGGGCTCGTCCGAGCAGGACGATAGGGGAATTTGTGGACCGACCCACCCACGGCGCGGACCAGCGCCTCCTCGCCCTCCCTACGCCCGAAACACCTTCGTCAGCTCGTACGGAATCGTCACCTCGAGCTGGTCGTACCTGCACTCCCCCGGCGCCTTGTCGAAGCGCCAGCGGAGAAACGTCGCGCCATGGCGGAACCGGTTGCCCTGAAGGTGGTCGTACTTCACCTCCACCACCCGCTCAACGCGGAGCGGCTCCCACGACAGGTCTTTCCCTGCGCTCCAGCGGCTCTGCGCGCCGGGGA
>CAXNGA010000203.1:0-4681 GCA_964201375.1 Kaistiaceae bacterium | reverse complement strand
ACTCCGTCGTCGACCTTCAGGCCGCTATCAACCGCTTCATAACCGAGCACAATCAGGAGCCGCGCCCGTTCGTCTGGAGGGCCGATCCCGACGAGATCATCGCCGCCGTCAGACGCGGGCACCAAACGTTGAAATCAATCCACTAGGGCCACTTCACCATGGGCGGCATCGAGGAGAGAATCGATGCCACGTTGCCGCCGGTCTGGAGGCCGAAGATGGTGCCGCGGTCGTACAGGAGGTTGAACTCGACGTAGCGCCCACGGCGGACGAGCTGCTCGTCGCGGTCCGCCTCGGTCCAGGCGTCAGCGAAGTTCCGGCGCACCAGCCTTGGATAAACGTCGAGGAAGGCGCGGCCGACGGCCTGCGTGAAGGCGAAATCCGCCTCCCAGTCACCGGTGGTGTGATTGTCGTAGAAGATGCCGCCGACGCCACGCATCTCGTTCCGGTGCTTCAGGAAGAAATACCGGTCGCACCACTCCCTGAGGCGCTCGTAGTCGACACCGGGCCGGGCGGCGCAGGCGCCGGCCATCGCGGCGTGGAAGTCGACGGTGTCGGCATCGGTCTGCGTCCGGCGCCGGTCGAGGACCGGTGTCAGGTCCGCGCCGCCGCCGAACCACTGCCGCGTCGTCACGACCATGCGGGTGTTCATGTGGACGGCCGGGACGTTCGGGTTCTGCGGGTGGGCGATGAGCGAAATGCCCGACGCCCAGAAACGCGGGTCCTCCTCGGCGCCCGGCATCTGCCTGCGGAACTCGGGAGAGAACTCGCCGTGGACGGCCGAGACGTGTACGCCGACCTTCTCGAACACGCGGCCGTGCATCATGGCCATCGTGCCGCCGCCGCCGGGGACGCCGGAATGGTCGGTCCGCTCCCAGGGCGTCCTTGCGAATCGGCCCGGCGGTCGGTCGGCGAACGCCGCTCCCTGCGGCAGTTCGTCCTCGATGCGCTCGAACTCGGCGGTGATCGCGTCGCGGAGCCCGGCGAACCAGGCGGTCGCAAGCGCCTTCTTGGCGTTCAGGTCGTCGGGAAGGCTCAAGACGAAGCTCCGTGTCGAAAAGCGCTCGCGCGGCGTGATCTTGGTGTGTCGCAGTTGAAGCAATGCCGGGGCGAGTAAGCGAGCCGCTTTCCCCGGGACTGGCACCGAAAGCCCCCGCCAGACTTAGAGGCGGCGGGCGGGGGCCGCAATCCGGTAGGGCACGTAGCCGGGGATGCCACCGATCATTTCTGGACAAGTTCCACGACGGCTGGCAATAAAGCGGCCCGCCCGGAGGGTCATCCGGGCGACCACGCGGGGCTTGGATTGAGAGAGGACGTCGTCGGGGGACGGCGGGCCCGCGAAGGGGGAGGGATGGACCACACAACTTCGGCCCCGCCGGATTCTGCGCATCCGGATCATCCTCAGGATCCCGGTCGCCGGGATTTCATATACATCGCCGCAGCGACGGTGGGCGCCGTGGGCGCCGGACTCGCCGCGTGGCCGTTCATCCACCAGATGAACCCCGACGCCGCCCAGCTGGCGCTCGCGACGACCGAGGTCGACATCTCGTCGGTCGAGCCGGGCATGTCGCTGACGGTCCGGTGGCGCGGCAAGCCCGTGTTCATCCGCCATCGCACGCCGGAGGAGATCGCCGCGGCGCGCGCCGTACCGCTGGCCGACCTCAAGGACCAGGCGGCGCAGAACGACAATCTCGCGGCCGATGCCCCGGCGACGGACGAGAACCGGTCGGCCGGTGGCAATGAAGCGTTCCTCATCATGGTTGGCGTGTGCACGCATCTGGGGTGCGTTCCGCTCGGTCAGTCCGGCGACTTCGGTGGCTGGTTCTGCCCCTGCCATGGTTCGCACTACGACACCGCGGGGCGCATCCGGCTTGGTCCTGCACCGACCAACCTGCCAGTGCCAGTCCTGACGTTCCTGTCAGATTCCGTCGTCCGGATCGGTTGAGGGAGGCGAGACCGTGGAAGCCCTGTCCCGCTGGGAACCCAAGTCGCGCGCCGCGCGCTGGTTCGAGAGCCGCCTGCCGATCGGCAGCCTCATCCATTCGTCCTTCATCGCATTCCCGACGCCACGCAACCTGAACTACTGGTGGACGTTCGGCGGCATCCTGGCGTTCATGCTGGTCGTGCAGATCGTCTCGGGCGTCGTTCTTGCGATGCACTATGTCCCCACCACCGACGGTGCGTTCAACTCCGTCGAGTCGATCATGCGGGACGTCAACTACGGCTGGCTGCTGCGATACGTGCACCAGAATGGCGCGTCGATGTTCTTCGTCGCCGTTTACATCCACATGTTCCGCGGCCTCTACTACGGCTCCTACAAGGATCCGCGCGAGGTGCTGTGGATCCTAGGTGTCCTCCTGTTCCTGCTGATGGTGGCTACCGCGTTCCTCGGCTATGTGCTGCCGTGGGGCCAGATGTCGTTCTGGGCCGCAACCGTCATCACGAACCTATTCTCGGCGATACCGGTCATCGGCAACGACATCGCAACGTGGCTGTGGGGCGGCTTCTCCGTCGACCAGCCGCTGCTCAACCGCTTCTTCTCGCTGCACTATCTTCTGCCGTTCATGATCGCAGGCCTCGTGGTTCTCCACATCTGGGCACTGCACGTTCCTGGCAACGGCAATCCGCTCGGCATCAACGTGAAGAGCCGGCAGGACACACTGCCGTTCCACCCCTACTACACGTCGAAGGATCTGTTCGGCCTCGTCGTTTTCGTTCTGTTCTTCGCGTGGTTCGTCTTCGTCCAGCCGAACGTCCTCGGCCACCCGGACAACTACATCCCTGCTGATCCACTGGTGACGCCGGCGCACATCGTGCCGGAATGGTACTTCCTGCCGTTCTACGCGATCCTTCGGGCCATCCCGGACAAGCTCGGCGGCGTCATCGCCTTCGCTGGCGCCATCGTCGTCCTGTTCTTCGTGCCGTGGCTCGATCGCTCGAAGGTCCGCTCTGCGCGGTTCCGCCCGGTGTTCAAGACGTTCTACTGGCTTCTGGTCGCCTGCGGCCTCGGCCTCGGCTACCTTGGCTCGCAGCCGGCAGAAGGCAGCTTCCTGACCATCTCGCGGATACTCACGGCCTACTACTTCGCGTTCTTCCTGATCGTCCTGCCGCTCCTGAGCAGGATAGAAAAGACCAAGCCGTTGCCGACGAGCATCAGCGAAGCAGTGCTCCACGACAGCAAACCGGCCGCACGGGCCGAGGCATGACGATGAAGGCGAGGGGGATCGGACCGCTCATGGCTTCGCTGGGCTGGACGAAATTTGCGCTTGCGGGCATCGGCCTCACGCTGGGAACGCTGCCTGCGTTTGCCCAGGGACCGGCACCCGCTCCGACCGAGGAAATCCGCGGCGTCGATGCGACGCCTGAGGAGGACCACGAGGAAGGCGGTGTCCCGCACTATCCGCTGGAGAAACCGGAGCGGCTCGACTGGTCGTTCGCGGGGCCGTTCGGCACATACGATGCGGCCCAGCTCCAGCGCGGCCTGCAGGTCTACCAGCAGGTCTGCGCGCTGTGCCACGGGCTTGAACTCGTCGCGTTCCGGACGCTTGCCGACGAGACCGGGCCGTTCCTTTCAGAAGAAGCGATGCGGGCGGTCGCGGCTTCCATCCAGGTCGTGGACGAGGAGACCGGCACAAGGCGGCCGGCCCGACCGGCCGACTACTTCCCGGCTTCGCCGGCCTTCGGTGCCGGCAAGCCAGCGCCGGACCTGTCTCTGATGGCGAAGGCCCGCGGGGTTGCATACCCCTTCCCCGCGTTCATCGTGGACGCGATCATTCCGTACCAGGAGAACGGTGCAGACTACATCCACGCTCTCCTGAACGGCTATCGCGATGCGCCGGAGGGGAAGGTCGTCCCGCCGGGCACGTGGTACAATCCCTACTTCGTTTCGGGTACGGCGATCGGTATGGTGCCACCGCTATCGGATGGTCGCGTGAACTACGCCGACGAGGCCATTCCGGAGACGGTGGACCAGTATTCGCGAGATGTTGCTGCCTTCCTGATGTGGACGGCGGAGCCGAAGCTCACGCAGCGCAGGCAACTCGGTTTCCAGGCCATCGTCTTCCTCCTGATCTTCGCGGGGCTCCTGTATCTGGCGAAACGTCAGGTCTGGAGAAACGTGAAGCATTGACGACGCGCCCGGCCCGGGCGCATCACTGACCGCGTCATCGGAGGGGAGGCCGCATGCCGATCGATGATGTCGCGGGACGCCGGGCGGTGCGCGAGAAGCGCGCCTCGCTCTCTGCCTCGGAAAGCGTGTTCACACGCAGGCCGAGGCATAGCGCCCGTATGTCGGCGTTCCCGGCCGTGCTCCTCCGCGACGACGTCCATCAGGGCGGCCTTCGGGCCGTTCGCAAAGTTCTCCGATCGCGTCGGTCGAGTGAGAGTACGGGGGGCCCATGAACGACCAGCACACAGACTCCGTGGAGGCGGCGCTGTCGCGCGCGCTTGAGCCCCAGTTCGACCGGGCGTCGCCGCCCCCGCCGGCTGGACCGGTTCTCGCGCCGTCGCCGGCCCGGCCGCTCAGGCCGCGGCAATACAGTCGCGTCTACGATCATCTGGTCGAGGGCGAGGACGACGTCATCGGTCTCATCGCCTATGCCCTCTACAAGCAGGACAAGCGCGACTGGTTCATCTCGTGGAAGCGCGCCCATGATGCCGAGCCGACGCCGGATCAGGTCGAGGC
>CAXNGA010000202.1:0-4687 GCA_964201375.1 Kaistiaceae bacterium | reverse complement strand
CGCCTTCGTCCGTCTCTCCATGATCCGCATCATGCTCAGACGCCTCGCCGCAAACCCTTCGTCATGAATCCTAACTTCCCGGATCGGCTCTCAGGAAACCCTTGGTCCTCCCAAGTAGCGGTTGTCGCTGACGATTTTCGAGAGGTGTTGTCACACGGCAACAACCGTTGTTGCCCCCTTTTCAGGAATCGGTGGGATCAAGGAGCTGCTTGCCCCGCAGTTTCTGCAAACCCAGCCCGCTGAGTTGCAGCGGCATCGTTCCTGTCGCCCTTTTCCTTATGACAACCGCCGCATCCTTGAGGATATGCTCGTCAACGCCGGCTATGACTATCTCGAAGCCGCGGACGGCGTCGAAGGTCTGGCATCGGCGGCGGAGCACCGGCCCGATCTGATCCTCCTCGACATCCAGCTACCGCTGATCGACGGCTATGAGGTGGCGCGCCGGCTGAAGGCCGACCCGCTGCTGCGCCTGATCCCGATCATCGCGGTGACCTCGCACGCCTCGCCGGGCAGCGAGACGCTGTCGCGCAGCGCGGGCTGCGAGGGCTACATCGCCAAACCCTTCAGCCCGCGCCAGCTCCGGTCGATGATCCGCACGCTCCTGCCCGGCGCCTGCGTGGCGGCGCCCGCCTAACGCGGGGCGGGCGCGGGCTGAATGCTGGCGTTCCAGATCGCCGTCGCCTCCACGATCAGCGCGTCGATCCGGCCGCTCGCCCGCATCGCCGCGATCTCGGTGGCAAAGGTGGTCATCAGCGCCAGGCAAGGCGACAGCTTCGAGAAGGCGACGAACATGTCGGCATCGACGACGGTGGGCGCCAGCACCTCGATGCGGTCGGCGATGCCCAGTTCCTGCGCCTTGGCGAGCCCCGGATAGAGACCCATGATCATGTAGTCGGCACGGCCTTCGAGCAGCTCGGCGAACACCGCGTCAACGCCCTGCGCACGGGCGACCATGAGGCTCTGCGCCATGAAGGCGTCGAACGCCACGCCGTAGCTCTCGCCAAGATTGGTGACGCCGCGCCGGCCGATGAGATCGTTCTGCCCGGCGAAGGCAAAGCCGCTGCCGCGGCGGACCATGATCACCGCCGGGTCGATCATGAACGGCGCCTGCACGTAGTCGAGATAGGTGGCGCGCTGGTCGTTGTAGTAGATGCCGAAGATGATGTCGGCAGCGCCCGTGCGGGTCGCGGCCTGCGCGTCATCCCACGAGCCGGTGTAGCGCAGCACCACCGGAATGCCGAGCTTGTCCGCGATCTCCTTCACCAGCATCGCGCCGGCGCCCGCGATCGCCTCGCCGTCGCGATAGCCGACCGGCGGGTATTCGGGATGCCCGGTGACCGTCAGCTGGGTGCAGGCGGCCTGCGCCCAGGCAAAGCCGGGAGCAAGGACCAACGCGCCGCCAAGGGCGAGCGCCACCAATCGACCGACCATCGTCTCTCCTGATGAATGCAACGGAGGACGGCCGCCGCCCGACCGGTCGGCGCCGCTCCGCCGCCGGACCCTAGCCAGCGCCGCCTCGCTCGGCAACGGGTTTGTCCGGGATCAGGACATATGAGACGCGGGGGCACCGTTGGCTGGGCGTTGGGAGAGGTACTGGGCTGGGGTAAGTCCGGCAAGGGCTCCGTGAGGTCGGTAGTGGTTGTAGAGGTGCCGGAAGCTGTCGATGATGTCGTTGAGGGCGGGGAGGGAGTTCGGGAGGTCGTAGGACTGGTAGAACTCGAATCGCCAGGCGCCGTTGCATCGTTCGACGGCGCCGTTGAGCTGGGGTCGTTTGGGGGGGGTTCGTAGAGGCGCAGGCCCTTGTCCTTGCAGGCCTTCTCGAACTCGGCCTTGAATTCGGACCCGCCATCGACCTGCACGGCCTCGACCTTGAAACGTCATCGTGACGCCGACGGCGAGCAGCGACAGCTCGGCCGTCCGGATCAGGCTGTCGACGAGAACCTGAAGCAAGCGGAACGGCCCCTGTCGTTCCCGCGCCGCCGGGGAATCGGCCGGCGCGATGCGCTACCGTAGCGCGGCGGCGCTGCCCGCGCCTAGCTGAAGTAGAGCGCGCCGAGGCCGGATTCCCTGAGGAGTTTCCGGTAGGCGATCGACGTCCGGTCGGCGGCGATGTGGGCTTCCATCGTGATGTCGAGCGGCAGGTCCTCGGGCCGCTGCGATTCCACCATCACGCGATCCTCGTTGAAGATCGTGAGGTTGAAGGCGTGGACGTCCGCGACGGGGAGGTCCCTGTCGAAGTTCTTCGCCAGCGGCACGAACAGCCGCGTCTTCCGCGCCGCGACCGGCGAAGCCGCGTTGAGGATGTGGAGCCGGCCCCCGTTCGGGAAATGGACGATCAGGCGGGCGGCGAACGGCGGGAACACCTCGAAGTCGCGGAGCCATTCGAAATCCGGCGGGGCGAGGTCGTGCTTGCCGACGGGATAGTTGCTGACCGAGGAGACATACTGGGCGCGGATGCCGCGCGCGGTGCGTTCGACGCGGTAGCTCGGGACGATCTGGTTCTCGCGGACCGCGAAGCTCTTGTTGTGGGCCCAGGCGAAATGGGCGACGTCGAGGAAACCCTCGACCTGCCGGCCGGCCGAGCCGGCGATGTCGATCGTCGGTGCCATGATGGCCTGGAAGTCCGGATCGTCCCACGCCGGGAACTCCGGCAGAAGCGGCTCCACCGGACCGTTCAGCGTCGTCCAGATGAGGCCAAACCGCTCGGCGACGGGGAAGGTGGTGATCCGGAGCTTCGGCGGAATCGCCATGTCCGGGTGCGCCGGCACAGCCAGGCAGGTGCCGTCGGTGCCGTACTGGAAGCCGTGATAGGGGCAGACGATCCGGTCGCCCTCGACCCAGCCGAGGCTCAGGGCGGTGCCGCGGTGGAAGCAGAGGTCGCGGGCGACGCGCGCCGTGCCGTTGGTGCGGTACACCACGACGTCGACGTCGAGGAGCCGAATCCGCACCGGCTTCTCGCCAATCTCGTCGGAACGGGCAACCGGGAACCAGGAGCGCGCCAGCACCGCCCAGTCGGACGGGTGGAACGTGAGTTCGCGCGGCAGCACCATCCGGTCGGGCGGCGGCGCGGCGGGGGCTGCCGGCACCGTGGGCGCTGGCTTCGTTGCGACCGAACCTTCCATGACCATCCGCTCCTGCCTCCCGGTCCAAGCGTATTCCCCCGCGCGCCTGCCGTTCCACCCCAATTTTTCCGCGCCGCCTGTCCGCGGAATGGGCAGAAAGCGGGCGCGAGCCGCCCCAAAAAGAGGTTTGCCGCGGGGTTGGTGCCGTGCTTGCCTCCTGGGCATGAGAGACACCTTCATGCGCCGCGCGATCGAACTGTCGCGCATCCACATGCGAAACAGGGATGGCGGCCCGTTCGGCGCGGTCATCGTCAAGGGTGGCGAGATCATCGGCGAGGGCTGGAACGAGGTGTCGTCGGCAAACGACCCCACAGCGCATGCCGAAATCATGGCGATCCGGCGTGCCTGCAGGCGGATCGGCTCGTTCGAGCTTCGCGGCGCGGAACTCTACACCTCGTGCGAGCCCTGCCCGATGTGCCTTGCCGCCGCCTACTGGGCACGCGTGGAAACGATCTACTGCGCCGGCACCAGGGAGGATGCCGCGGCGCACCAGTTCGACGACGACCTCATCTACCGCGAGATCGCCCTCCCGATCCCGGAGCGGACCATCCCGATGGTGATCGAGGTGCTGCGCCCCGAGGCCCAGGCCGTCTTCGACGAATGGGACAGGATGCCGGACAAGGTCCCGTACTGAGGGGGGAACGGGCGCGAGGGATCCCCGTTCAGCTCCTCCCGGATATGCTTCCCGGCGGGGTGACCCCGCGCCGCCTTGCCGCCAGCGGGCGGCAAGGCTAGAGCCGCTACGTGGCAGCCGCTGGAAATCATCGCAGGAAGTTGTTCGGTTTCGGCGTACTCCGCGCGGGGCTCTTCATCGAGCGCCATGGCAGGATCGCCTGGGGGATCGCTGCGCTCGTCACGGCCGTGACGAGCTACGGGCTGTTCCACGTCTCGGTCGACCGCGACCTCCGCGATATGTTCCGCGGCGAGACGGAACTCTACCGCAGCTACGTCGCGACCACGGAAGCCTTCGTCGATCCCGAGAACCAGGTGATCGTGCTCGTCGAAGGCGACGGCATCAGGTCGCCGGAGGGGCTCCGGGCGCTCGAGGACCTCCACCTCGAACTGCAGCTCCTCCAGGATGCGGGCGGTGTCTTCTCGCTGTTCTCGCTCCGCAGCCCGCCTGACGCGGCCGGGAGGACCGAGGCCGTTATTGCCGATACCGATGCCGGCCTCGACCCGGCAGCGATCGCCGCCATCCGCTCCCACCCGCTGCTCGGCGAGAGCCTGATCGCCGCGGACGGGTCGGCGATGATGCTCGTGGTCACGCACATCGCGCCCAAGGCGTCGCTCGACCAGCACACCGAACTGATCGCCCAGATCGAGGTTGCGGTCGATGCGACGCTCGCCGGCGCCGGGCTCGACGTCGCGATCACCGGCTTTGCGGCGCTCCGCACCGAGATCGTACAACTCCTCAAACGCGACCAGCTCGTCCTCAACGGCTCGGGCGCGCTGATCGGTCTTCTCCTCAGCCTCGTCCTCTTCCGCTCGTTCATCGGCGCCCTGATCACCGCGCTGCCTGCGGCGCTCGCGGGGCTCACGCTCGTCGGCTGGAACGGCGCGTTCGG
>CAXNGA010000201.1:0-4729 GCA_964201375.1 Kaistiaceae bacterium | reverse complement strand
CGTGCAGGGGCCGGCACCGGTCACCGCGACGGCCGCTGACATTCCGGAGCGCCGGCCTGTCCGGCGCTCCCTCCGTGCCGCCGCGGGCAGCAGCTGTTCCATGAGGTCGGCAACCGGCCCCTCTCCCACGCCCGGCAACTGAAGTCGCCACCCAACTGCCGTCTGGCGCACGGGCTGTGGTGACGGCTTTCCCGTGACCGTGCCGCGATGGCCACGATCACGGTTAAATGCGGTTTCCATCTTGCGCGAACGCCTTGCGTTACATCGGCGTGACGGTTCATGGTCCGCCGCGTGCGGTCGTGTGTTGCCGCGAGCTGAGCAGTTGGGGAATTGCGAGGCATGTTTTTCGGTCTTGGGAGATGGTGCCTTGCTGTCGGGGCACTCGTTTTGGCCGCATTGGTGGCCGTCCATCCGGCACAGGCAGCGCGGGATGAGGTGAAGCCACCTCTCGAGGAGCGCGCGACGCCGGAGATGCGGACGGCGTTCTTCCCGATGGCCGACCGGTTCGAGTTCGTCGCAGACAACCGGACGCCGGTCATCAAGGCGTTCCAGGAAGACGTCGAGATCGGCTACATCTTCTCCGCGTTCGATATCGTTCGTCCGCCGAGCTACTCGCCCCGTCCGTTCGATGCCATCGTCGGCATGGACACTGCCGGCGTCATAACTGGCATCGAGCTGATATCGTTCTACGATTCCTATCTGGTCGGTTTCCCGGCGCGCGTCGAGCGCACGAAGGAATTTCTCGCCCGCCATATCGGCTACGACGCAGTCCCAGGCAACGCGGCGTTCCCTCTCGCCCCTGATTTCGTGGCCGGCGTCACGATCTCTGCCCGATCGATCCGGTCAGGCATTCTTGATGCGGCGCGCATTGTCTTCCGTGCCAACTCCAACCTGCCCCCGATCACCGAGCCGACGCTGGACGTCGATGGTTTCGGGGTCCGCAGCTGGGCCGACTTGGTTGCGTCCGGCGCCATCGTCCATCGGCCGATCACCTATGGCGAGGTGCGCGACCTCTTCGCCGCCCGGGGCGTGACCAGCCCGGTTACCGAGGTGCCGCTCGGCCAGGAGGCGATGACGGTCGCTGACGAGCGGTTCGAGTGCCGCTTCGACAACGTCCGCGACTGCACGGTCCTGTCACCTGAAATCCATCCTGCCAGCGAGATCTACACCGACCTTTACGTCTCGCTGGGCACTCCTGGCATGATCGGGCGGAACGCGCTGACGTCGGACCGGTACGCCCGGTATTTCAGCCCGCAGCCGCCCGGCACGAATATGCTTCTGTTGTTCTCGGCCGGGCCATACAACTTCCGCGGCATCAGCTATTACGACAGGGATGCCGGCGAACTGTTCGATCGCTTCAAGCTCGTCCAGGGCGACCTCGAGATCGTCTTCAAGGCCTCGCAGCATCAGCTGATCGGCGCCATCGGCGGCGAGCGGCCGCGGCTTCCCGATGCCAGCGCCTACTTCATTGCGCCGGATTCGGGGTTCGATCCGCTCCAGCCGTTCGAGATCGTACTGCTGGTGCATGGCCTCGACGCCGCCGGCATCGAGCACACCGTGGAGTTTCCGCTCGTTTACGAGGTGCCGCAGGACGTCGTGCTGCTGCCCTATGTCGAGCCGCAGGAGGAGTGGGTCCAGGCGTGGTCGCAGCAGAGGGGGGACGTCGCAATACTTGCGGTGATGCTGATCGTCCTCACCGGCATCTTCGTCTTCCAGAAGCAGCTCACGCAGCGGCGCAGGCTGCACCAGTGGGTGCGGACTGGCTTCCTTGCCTTCACGCTGGTCTGGCTGGGCTGGACCGCTGGCGGCCAGCTCTCGATCGAGCATGTCACGAACTACCTCCGGATTCCGCTCGACGGCATCGACCTGAACTTCCTCCTGCGCGAACCGCTGATCGCAATGATCTCGGTCTACACGCTGGTGTCGCTGGTCCTGATCGGCCGCGGCGTGTTCTGCGGCTGGCTGTGTCCGTTCGGCGCGCTGCAGGAACTGACGGCCAAGGTCGGCCGCTTCCTTCACCTGCCGCAGTGGACGCCGCCCGACTGGCTGCACCGCTGGATGTGGTTGCCCAAATACGGCACCGCGGCGCTCATCGTCGTTGTGGTCTTCGCTGTCCCCGAGGCGTTCCACATCGCCGGCGAGGTTGAGCCGTTCAACACTGCGATCGGATCGGTGTTCGCGCGCCCGGCGCCGTACGTCACCTACGCCGTGCTCCTCGTCGTAATGAGCCTCTTCACGGAGCGGTTCTTCTGCCGCTTCCTTTGCCCGCTCGGCGGCTTCCTCGCCGTTGCGGACCGGCTCCATATCTTCACCTTCCTCAAGCGCCGCGACGAGTGCGGCACGTCCTGCCATCTCTGCGAGCGGTCCTGCCCGGTCCGCGCCATCGAGAAGAATGGCAAGATCATCATGGCCGAGTGCTTCCAGTGCCTCGACTGCCAGGTCGAGTACTATGATGACCATCGTTGCCCGCCGCTCTCCAAGCAGCGGAAGCAGAAGGAGCGTGCGGTCAAGAAGGCCTCGGTTCCGACGACCGGCATCCCTCCGATGGGCTTCCCGGTCCCGGTCATGGCCCGCACGGCGGCCAGCCCGGCGATGGAGCCGGCGCGAGGAGCAGACCTATGACGATCGCCGATGTCTCGCCTGTTCCCCGCCGCGGCGTCTCGCGACGGCAGGCGCTCAAGGTGGTCGCCGCGACGGCGGCGATCCCGGTGGCCGTTGCCGGCTGGCGGCTGCTCGGCCCGGCCGCCACCTTCCATACATGGGAAGGAGAGGTCCTCGGCGCGGTCTCGTCGTTGACGCTCTACCATTCGAACGCCAGTTACGCTCGGCGTACGATCGACCGGATGATCGCCGAGGTGCGGCGGCTCGAGGCGGTCTTCAGTCTGTTCCGCCCGACCAGCGAACTCTCGCAACTCAACGCCACCGGCCGGATCGCGGGGGCCTCGCGGGACCTCGTCACGGTGATGGAGGCAGCGCGTGCCGCGAGCGATGTGACCGGCGGCGCATTCGACACGACGGTCCAGCCGCTCTGGGACGTCTATGCGGCGCACTTCGCCGTACCGGGAGCCGATCCGGCGGGACCCTCCCCTTCGGCAGTGGAAGCGGCGCGCCGGCTCGTCGGTTACCGGAACATCGAGATCGGCTCGCGCAGCGTGGCATTCACCGAGCCCGGAATGATGGCGACCCTGAACGGCATCGCGCAGGGCTACATCACCGACATGATCGCCGACATCCTCCGCAATGACGGCTTCGACCACGTCGTGGTCGAGCTCGGAGAGACGCGTGTGGTTGGCGAGCATCCGGAAGGGCGGCCCTGGCGCGTCGGTCTTCGAAACCAGGAAGGCGCGACCGATCGCATGCTCGATCTCGCCGACGGTTCGGTGGCCCTCCACGGCGGCTACGGCACCGTGTTCGACCCTGAAGGGCGCAACCATCACATCTTCGACCCCGCGACCGGCCTTAGCGCCAACCGGTTCGTGGACGTGGTCGTCCTCAGCCCGCGGGCCATTGTGGCCGATGCGATCGGCGTCGGGCTCTACGTTGCCGGTGAAGAGCGTGCGGCGTCGATCATGGCCGCCTATCCAGGCACGAAGGCCACGTTCATGCGCACCAACGGAACCCGCGTCACGATCGGCTGACCGCAACGGGCGCCATAGTGGGGTGTTCGAAACAGGCTCGTCCCCCCCATTCGCTGCACAGGCGGATTGGGCCCCAGAACGTTGACGTGCTGATTCAACGCGGGTGTGCCGGAGATCGACCGTCCCAGCCCCCCTATTGTATCGTTGGGGCAGCGGCTTTCCGGTCTTCGACCGGATCGTCTGAGTTGTTTTCTCCACTTGTCAGCGTAGTTGTGACTTCTGGTCGTCGTGCGGCAGATCAATATCTGGCGTTGGGTCCGCGAGGCGGGCCTCCATTTTTTATGACCGCTGCCGATCTACCTGTCCGGCGCTGACCGCGGGCGAGCGTTAGTTTCAACACTGCGCGTCTCGCTGCCAGAGCAGCGGGAACTGCAGATCGTCCAGTTCCGGCCTGTCGCTGCGCCGCGACTGTCGCTTCGAAGCAACGGACTTGTCACGCAATGGTGAATTGGCGTCACAACGTCGCGATTGCGGCAAAAGATTACCAGCGGCCTCAACATTCTTCTGGACAACAGCGTGGCTGCTGGTGAATCGTCCGGTATCTGGCTGGAAGGCCTTCGAGTGGAGGAAAGACAATGACAACAGCGAGCGGCCGACTTGGCCGCCTAACGGCACCGGCGCTAGCCCTCACCGCAGGGGCCGTATTCGGGGCCGGCGTACTCATGTCGTCGACGGCGTTTGCGCAGACCGGGAGTTACCGGGTCTACGTGGCCAACGAGTATGGTGCGAACATCTCGGTCATCGATACCGCGACCGACGCGGTCATCGCTGAGATTGCGATCTCGGGTCGTCCCGGCGACGTGCGCCCGCGCGGCATGGCCGTGAGCCCCGACGGCCGCACGATCTACGTATCGGTCTCAGACTTCAACCCGCAGTTCGAGACGCCCGAGGACAAGATCGTCGCCATCGACGTCCTCACCAATGAAATCGTCGGCGAGCTTCGGGCAGGCGGCAATCCCGAACGCCTCTCGATCAATCCTGCCGGCACACAGATATGGGCGTCGCTCGAAGCCATCGCGCAGGGCGCGGGCTACGACATCAACACGGGCGAGCTCATCGGTTCCTTCCGCGTCGGCGTCGAGGCCGAAGGT
>CAXNGA010000200.1:0-4737 GCA_964201375.1 Kaistiaceae bacterium | reverse complement strand
ACGGTCGCCAGACCGACGATTGGCGGTGCGTCCTGGCCGGCAGCGGGCCCGGCGAGAACCATGAGCGTGGTGAGCGCGGCGAGCATCTTTCGCATGGGCCTGTCCGATCCGTGGTGTTGCGAAGTCCCAGGCAGCAGCATGCTGCCTGGGAGGAGCGGTCGCCCGGCTTCCGACGGACGAAATCGGTCGTCTAAGGTGCCGGGTAGGCGGCGCAGCGGGCGTCGCCAGCGCCGTAGTAGAACTCGCACTCGGTGCGGGTCACCTCGGCGCGGCCCTTCACGAAGTACTCGATGTAGTACGCCAGGTCGTCGACCTCCTGCTGGGTGAAGCGGACGCCTGCGCGGATCGGCATGCGGTCGCCGATCTCGGCCGGTGTCTGGCCGTAGCAGGTCGTGCTGTCACGACGGTAGACGTCGCGCGAGTAGTAGGGCATCGCCGTTCCAGGCCGGCCACAGGCGATCGTGATCCCGATCCACTCGAGCGGAAGCATGGTCGCGCGCAGCGAGGGCCCCTCCGGATTCGGCCCCTCGCGCTCGCCATTGGCTGCCCAGCCGTGGCAGCCGCGGCAGCCGCCTTCCTTGAAGACCTCAAGACCGGCGACGAGGCGGGCCTGGTCGATGGGCGCTCCGTCCGCGGTCGTCGTGGCCGGACCTGGCAGGGTCGCGGGTGTCGGTGTAGCGGCAGCTTCCGGAGTCGCCGGCGGAGGCGTCGGCGGCGTGACCACCATTGCGAGGGAAATCGCGGAATAGGTGATTCCGAGAGCAAGCGCGGTCAGACCCGCGAAGTGTAGGAGGCGTGTGCGTTTCATCGACTTGTCCCGTGTTCCTGGCTTTGGACGGAGTGCTGTGTTGGCGCAATGGCAGGAAATCGTCGCCCTATGGAAGGATCGTGTTGGTGAGCACCGCGCCGGTCAGGTCAAGACCGCTCGATCGGGCGCGGAGCAGGCGAGCCTCGCTGAGATCGGCTCCGATGAACCGCGCCTGAGAGAGATCGGCTTCAAGGAAGTCGGCGCGAACCGCGATAGCCCCGGTGAAGTCCACGCTGCGAAGACGCGCGCGATAGAAAGAGACGTCGGTAACGTCTGCATTCGACAGGTTCGCCCGTTGCAGGTCCGCTTCCACAAAGACAGCTCCCGTGAGTACCGCCTGGCTAAGATTCGTGCCTGCGAGATTGGCCCCGAGCGCGTATGCATTCAACCAGTGGACTCCGATCATGATGCCGCTGGTGAAACGGGCCTTCTCGGCGATCGCACCGTCCATGATCGCCCCGGTGAAGTCCGCGCCCGCAGCGTCCGACTCGAATAGCAGCGCGTTCGTCAGGTTGGCGCCGACCAGGCTGGCGCGCTTCAGGTCCGTCACGTTCAGGTTGGCGTCTGCCAGGTTTGCGCCGTCGAGCCGGGCGCCTCCCAGGAGCGCCCGGTGCAGGCTGGCGCCCGTGAGGTTGGCTCCGGCAAGATCCCCTCCGGCGAGATCGCGTCGCTGGAGTTGGGCGCCGGACAGGTTGCAGCCAGGACAGTCCCTGGTGAAGCCGCCCAGGAAGGCCTCAACCGGATCCGGCGGAGCGGTCGGCACCTCGACCACGGGCACGACGTGATCGAGGGGCGATCCCACACCGTAGACTGGATTGCCGTCGGCGTCGGCCTGGAACACATCGAGACGCGCCGTGCTTTCGTAAAGCCCCGGGCGAAGCAGACCGTTGGCCGGATCGATCAGGGTCTGGCCTGGCCTGCGGTAGAGGCGGCTCCGCGTGAAGACGAGCTGGCCGTCGGCGGTGACCTTGCTGCAGTCCTGCTTGATGAATGTGTTGCCGACCGGCGTCTCGCCGGCTTCGGCGGGGTAGTCGGTGCAGGTCCAGCCATCCACGCCATACAGACCCTTGACGAAGTCCGTCATGGAGTAGGCGTAGCGCCGTTCCCTTTCGGAGGCGCGGTCGTCGGTGACCGCTCGCACGCCGCGGAGAATCCCGGCCTCGTCGAACAGGGCCGATGCGAGAATGGGGAAGTTGCCCAGCTTGGTGCCGGCGAAAAGCTCAGCCTGAAGGAGGTCCCGATGGGCCAGGGCTATGTAGTGAGCCTCGTCGTCGTACCGGAACTGGACTTCATAAAGACCGGTCGGTTCGACCGGACAGCGGGCGAAATCGCTGAAGCTGGCTATCGGAATTGAAGGCGGGCCGCCGTTCGTCCCGCAGGCGAACTCCTGATAGCGCACGGGCAGCGCGCTGGCAGGGGCGCCGATGACGAGATCCCGAATCGTGGGACGGGCGCTGGGGACTGCCTGTGCCGTTGCCACGGTCGCCAGCGCTGCGGTCGCGAAAACCAGAAGCGATTGGCACCACCTCCGGCTCGCAAGGGGGGCAGCGCTCATGTCATATCGCCTGCTCATGCGAAGAGGGAAAGGTTCGGTGCGGCCGTGAGGCCGCACCGAAGTTCGTCTGCCTTCGCCTAGAGGGCGAAGAAGTAGAGGGTCCAGGTCCGCTGGATGTTCCGCAGCGACGCTGCGTTGGGATCATCGCCGCGCGCCGGGAAGCCGCCGCCGGTGAAGAGAGCGTTGATGTTGCTCGTGCCGACAGGGACGGCGATGTACTGCTTGCCGTTGACCTCGTAGCTGATCGGCGGAGCCTCGATCGGAGAACCGAGGTTGACGTTCCACAGGACTTCGAGGGTCTCGTCGTTCATGGCGAAGAAGTCGCCGTTCACGCTGGACGAGAACACCAGCCCGCCGCCGGTCGACACGACGCCGCCATACGGAGCGAACGGCGTCGCGAGCTTGGCCGCAATCTCGCCGTTCGCGGCCATTGCGACGACCGAACCGGTGGTGAGATCGCTCGGGAGGCGGTTGACCTCGCAGCCCTCGATCGACGCGCCGTAGGCAAGTCCGGTGCGCGGGCTGTAGGAAACCGGCCAGTGGTTCACGCCACCCTGGATGTTCGGGCAGAACTCCGGAGCTGCACCCTCGCCGGCGAAGGCGCCGAGCGCGTAACGCTGTATGCCGCCAGAGCGGAGGGCAGGGTCGTACTCGACCGGAAGGCCGGTCTTGTCGTCGATGCCCGCCGTCCAGGTGACTTCGTTGACGTACTGCGTGCCGGCGATGAACGCACCGTTGCCGGCGTCGAACTCGTAGTAGAAGCCGTTGCGGCCGAAGTGGCCGATACGCTGCTGACCGTCGACGTTGAAGAGCCAGTGGGTCCCGATCTCGTCGTAGTCCCACTGCTCGTTCGGCGTGTACTGGAAGTACCACGCCAGCTGGCCGTCGTCGGCGTTGATGGCGAGGACGCTCGAGCTGTAGAGGTTGTCACCTGGGCGAAGCGCCGGATCGCCGAACGGCGTCGGGTTCGCGGTGCCCCAGTAGATGAGGTTGGTCGTCGGATCGAACGTTCCGGTGGTCCAGAGGCCCGAGGCGCCTGACAGGTACACATCGTTGGCCGGCCAGGTCTCGCCTCCGGGTTCACCGGGACCCGGGATGGTCCAGAACGTCCACAGCAGCTCGCCATCAGCGGCGCTGCGGGCCTCCATGCGGCCGCGCATCGGAGCATCACCGGCCGGGCCCATGATGATCCGGTCCGACAGCGCCAGCGGCGCCATGGTGAAGTACTCGTCGGGATCGATCTGAGTCCCGATGTCCCAGATGACCTCGCCGGTGGCGGCGTCGGTGGCAGTCAGGTAGCCGTCACGGGTGAGCGTGAACACGGAATCACCGAGGAGAGCGGCGCCGCGATTGTTGACGATACCGCCGGCCTCGGGATCCGTGGCGGGATCCATGATCCAGTTGATGTAGCCGCGGTCGCCCTGCGTCAGGTCGATACGGTAGAGCATGCCGACGCCATCGACCATGTACATGATGCCATTGTCGACGAGCGGAGTTGCGTGGAGACCGCCACCGAGGCCGGCCAGCGGATGCGCCTGAAGCGGAATCGCGAAGGCGAGGTCGAGGTTGGCGACGTTGCCGGTGTTGATCTGGTCGAGCGGCGAGTACCGCTGCGCGTCGTAGGTCCGGTTGTTCGTGAGCCAGTTGCCCGGCTCCGGGTTCACCAGACGATCATAGGTGACCTGCGCGGACGCTCCTGCAGCCGTGAGAACTGTTCCGGCAAAGAGCGCTAGGCCGAGCGAGACCCGCCTTGATTGAAAAGTCATCTCCTACCCCTGGTTCTGCGGCGTCCGCCACGTTCAGCGAAGCGGTTTCGCCTAGGCTAAGGCCGTAAGCCTTATCGGAACGAGCCATATCACATAGGCCGGCAGCCGTTCAACAGAGCTGGCTCGGGGAATCTGGACAGCGGGTTGAGTGGAGTTTTTGCCTGAACGCGGCCAGAGATTGGCAGCAGGACAGGAGAGACGATGACGAGACGACCGCGCCGGAACCACAGCCCGGCATTCAAAGCGAAGGTGGCTCTTGCGGCCGTGAAGGGCGAGAAGACGCTGGCCGAGTTGGCTCAGCAGTTTGACGTGCATCCGAACCAGATCACGACCTGGAAGGCGCAGCTTCTGGACGGGGCTGCCGGGGTCTTCGGGACCGACGGACGGTCGGAGGCTTCGGCCCCGGCGGTGGATGTGAAGACGCTGCACGCCAAGATCGGCGAGCTGACGCTCACCAACGATTTTTTGTCCGGTGCGCTCAGCAAAGCCGGCCTGCTGGGCGCAAAGCGATGATCGACCGCGAGCACGATCTGCCGATCACCGGTCAGGCGAAGGTGCTCGGGATCAGCCGGGGCAGCGTCTATTACCTGCCCCGGCCGGTGCCGGCG
>CAXNGA010000199.1:0-4739 GCA_964201375.1 Kaistiaceae bacterium | reverse complement strand
CCGGCGGCGCTCGTCACCGCCGGGCCTTTCCGGTCGGCAAGGCGGCCGATTGCGAAGGCGATCGCGATGCCCCCGAGGTGGAGGAGCGCGGTGCCCAGAATGAAGCCGAGCCCGTAGGACAGTCCGCCGGCACCAGCGGGCATTTCCATTCCATGCGCGAAGCCGTGGAAGACCGCGAAGAAGCCGACCAGCGCCATCGCCGCAGCGAGGGGCGCCTTCACGCCGAAGGCAACGACCGCGCCGAGCACGACGACCGAGAGCGCGATACCGATCTCGACGAACGGCACCTCGATCCCGGAAACCCCGAGGGCGCCGCCGAGCGCCATCGCGACGACGAAGGAGGTCGGCACCAGCCAGACCGAACGGCCGCCGAGCTGCCAGGCGAAGACGCCGACCATCACCATCGCCAGGATATGGTCAAGGCCGGTGACCGGATGCTGGAAGCCGTGCGCAACGCCGCCCGCGCCGCTGCCCGTATGGGCGAAGGCGACGGTCGGCAGGAGGACGAGGGCGGCGGTGAGGCCGAGGCGGCGGAACGTGACGAAGGACAAGCGGAACCTCCCGGCGGCGGGGCGACGAAACCGGCGGGGAACATCGCATCGGATGCATATGCAGAGAAGGCCCAAGTTTCACATCGCCTTGCCCAATCCCTGGGCATGATCGCCGTCGTCGCAATCGCCGCCGCCGGGGCGAAAAGGCTGAGGCCAGCCGTTGTGCGCGCGCCAAAGCGCCAGGAGAAGCGCCAACCGCGCCGCTCCGTCCCGCAGCCGGGCACACATGCGGTTCGTCACGCCGGGCGACCCCGCGACCGCTGATCGGCGGCGGCAGGATGCAGTTCGTGCCGGTCGCCACGGCCGGATTCCTGCCTGGTCGGTTCCGCGAAGAATTGTTTTGCGACTCATGTCGATTGCGCCGATCCCGTTCGTCACTCCGCGTCATCCCAGGCGGATGGCCCAACGACAGGAGACGGATATGAAGTACATTGCCCTCATCTACACTGCCGCAAACTCGGCTCCGGCCTACGGCTCGGCCGAGTTCGGTCCGTACATGGCCAGCTACAACACCGCCAGCGAGCGGTTCGCGACGGACCGCGTGCTCGTCTCGGCCGAGGCGCTCGAGGAGAGTTCTACCGCCACCACGCTCCGCGTCCGCTCGGGGAAGGTCGAGACCATGGACGGTCCGTTCGCGGAATCGAAGGAGCAGCTCGGCGGCTTCTACATCTTCGAGTGCCCGACGCTCGACGAGGCGATCAGGTACGCCGCGATGATCCCCGGAGCGTCGGTGGGCGCCGTCGAGGTCCGCCCGATCGTCGACTTCTCGAAGCTCCCGGCCTGATCGTGGCGGAGGCGGCCTCCATCGGCGAGAGCATCGGCCGGCTCGTCCGGAACGATGGCGGCCGCCTCCTCGCCAACCTGATCAGCAATCTGCGCGATTTCCAGCTCGCGCAGGACAGTCTCCAGGATGCCCTCGAATCCGCGCTTCACCACTGGGCGCGGAACGGCCTCCCCGACGAGCCGTCGGCGTGGCTGATGCGGACGGCGCGGCGGAAGGCGATCGACCGGATCAGGCGCGCGGCGCGCTTCCGGTCGAAATCGGCGGAGCTTGCGGCGCTGATCGAACTCGACAGCGAACCCGGGCCGGAACCCGACCTCATCCCCGACGAGCGGCTCGGGCTCATCTTCACCTGCTGCCACCCGGCACTCGACCGCAGGACCAGCGTGGCCCTCACGCTCCGCTCCATCTGCGGCCTCACCACCGAGGAGATCGCCCGTGCCTTCGTGGTGACGCCTGATGCGATGGCGCAGCGGCTCGTCCGGGCGCGGCACAAGATCACCAAGGCGGGCATCGCCTATGAGGTGCCGGGGCCGGAGGCGTGGGGCGAACGGCTCGATGCGGTGCTCGGCGCGATCTATCTCACCTTCAACGAGGGCTATGCGGCAAGCTCGGATGCGCTGCTGCGGCCGGACCTGTGCGAGGAGGCGATCCGGCTCTGCCGGGTCCTGCTTGCGCTCCGCCCCGACGAACCGGAGACCGAAGGCCTCCTCGCGCTGATGCTGCTGCACCACGCGCGGAGCCCCACCCGTCTCGACGCCGGGGGCGTTGTCGTGGCGCTGGAAGCCCAGGACCGGCGCCGCTGGGACCGGGCGCGCATCGCGGAAGGCGCGGCGCTGGTCGAGACCGCACTCCGCCGGTTCCGGCCCGGGCCGTACCAGATGCAGGCGGCGATTGCGGCGCTCCACGCGGAGGCGCCGAGCTTTGCCGAGACCGGCTGGCACGAGATCGCCCTTCTCTACGCCGGGCTGTTTGCGCTGCAGCAGAACCCCGTCTTCGAGCTGAACCGGCTCGTGGCGCTGTCCTATGTCGCGGGACCCGAGGCGTCCCTCGCCGAACTCGACGGCATTGCCGCCCCGCTCGCCGCCTACCAGCCCTATCACGCCGTCCGCGCCGATTTCCTTGCGCGAAGCGGGCGGGCAACTGAGGCGGAAGCCGCCTACGACGAGGCGATCCGCCTGGCCGGGACCGAGGCGGAGCAGCATTTCCTTCGGCGGAAACGGGGCGAGGCGAGGGAGCAGGAATGACGCGGGGCGAGGCGGACGTGCCGATCGCCAACCTGAAACAAAGGGACGACCGCAGCCTTGCCATCGCTGCCCTTCTGCTCGCCACCTGGCGACGGGAGCGACCCGGAGTACCGCAACCTCACATCGTGCCGGAAGAAGGACGCCGCGGTCCCGCCGCAGCCTCCTCGCCCCGAATCCCAGCGAGTTTCGCGAACTGGCTCGGGGTGCCGCACATACCCCGAGCCCGACAAGCACAGCCAGTGGGGCTTCCGTTCGGCCAGGTCACTTCGTCGCCAGTGGCGGGGTCGGCCAACACCGATCTCAGGCGTAGCCGAGCCGCCGGATCAACGGGCCGCACCTCTCCTCGACCAGCGCCATCTCATCCTCCGCGAGCCCGGACTTAGCGTTCCGGTTGTCCTGCCGCGCCGGCGTGTCCTTCCAGTCGCGGGCGGCCTCATCGAGGCCGAGCCCGGCGTCGATCGTCCGCAGCGTGCCGTGGATGTCGGCCACGAAGCTCTCGTAGCTCGTCTGCGCCCTGCGGGCGGGATCGAGGGCGGCGAATGCATCGAGCTGCCGCTCGACGACGAGGGAGTAGGAGGCGCAGAGGCGCTCGAGGAAGGCAGAACGCGTGAACTCTGCGCCGTCGACGATGTAGGCCGCGACCGATCCGTCGGCGCGGCGCCGGACGCCCGAGCGCGGGTGCCGCTCGAGCTTTGCTGCCGTGTGGTCCGCGAGCGAGCGGATCACCGAGCGGGGATCGCGAACGGTGCCGACGAATTCGGCGTCCGGGAACAGGCGCAGGAGGACATCGATGCGGAGTGCGTTCATGGGCGATTTGTTCAGGAAGCGCGCGCCCGGCGCGCCGTGGGCGGCGGCGTGCATGGCGCAGATCCCGGGGATCGCGCGATAGTACGGGCCATCCCAGCCGCCGTTCTGGTCCCGCAGCGCGGCCGTATAGCCCTCCGGGTCCAGCGACCACAACGGCCGCCTCACCCGGTCGGCCTCCCACGGATAGCCGGCCGGGTCCCACATTTCGTTCGCTTCCGACCAGTTCGAGAGCGCGCGTGTCCGGGCGAGGAGACGCGTCAGGACGCTGGTCCCGGACCGCGTCATACCGATAACGAAGACTGGCCGCAGCTGCGGGCGATTGGTGGCGAACGCCGCGAACGCCGCCTGCGCCTCGCGGGTCTGGCATCGGGAGAAAAACGCGTCGAACTCGGCAACCGAGACCCGCAAGGGAAGCTCCGACTTGGACCGTGGGCAATCCGGTATGCCGATTGGCCGCTCCGGCGCAACCTCATTGGCCGCAGGCGGGAGTCGTGGCATGACGGGGGTCATGCTCCTCTACCTCTCGAACGGCAACATCCCGTCCCAGTGGGCGCATACCGTTCAGATGATGAAGATGGCCGAAGCCTACGCAAGACGCCTCGGCCGCCCACGGCGGCGCGGCGGCTTCCAGCTGCTGATCGCGTCGGACTACCGGCGGATACTGTTGCGGCGGCCGAGCCTCCGGAGATGGTACGGCCTTCGCGGCCGGGTGAATGCCCGCCGGCTTGCGATGGCGTGGGCGCTCGACGGCGCAGCGTTCGAGCGCGTCAGCTGGCCGGAATGGGAGGAGCGGGCGGTGGCCTATGCAGTGGCGAAGAAGCCCGAACTCATCGTAACCCGCTCCTACACGATCGCGCAAAGGTGCCTCGAAAGTGGCCTTGATGTCCTGTTCGAAACGCATGCGGGGCCGGGGCACCCGAAGCTGGGGATACTGGCGGGCATTGCCACGCATCCCGGCTGCCGCGGCCTCGTCACGACGACGGAGCCGCTGCGCGAGCTTTATGTCGAGCACAACGTGCCGTCGCACCGGATTCTCGTGTGGCCCAATGCAGTCGACCTCGATCGTTTCGAGGTTGCTGCCGGAGCGCCCGACCGTATCCGGCCCAACCTTCCCTTCCGCCGGGACGCAACGCTCGTCGTGTACTCAGGGGGGCTCTACGAGAAGAAGGGCATCCGGACCGTCCTCGATGCCGCCCGGCTGGCGCCGGAGGCGGACTTCCTGCTCGTCGGGGGCTGGCCGCAGGACGTCGGGCGCTGGGAGGCCGAGTATCCCGGTCTTGCCAATGTCCACTTCCAGGGTTTCGTCAACAACGCCGAACTGGGCACCTGGCTTGCTGCGGCAGACATCCTCGT
>CAXNGA010000198.1:0-4740 GCA_964201375.1 Kaistiaceae bacterium | reverse complement strand
CGAAGCCATCCAGCGTCTCGCCGCTCGTGAAGATGAAGACGGCAAGCGGGAAGATGTAGATGACGCGCAGCAGGACCTGCGAGATCAGGCCGGGGTCGCGAAGGAGAAGCCGGGCCTCCTTCGCAATCGTGGCCCGCACGACTCCCGAGCCGAAGCGGGCGGTGGTCTTCGCGGGCCGCCTCCGGACGGTGGGCGCCGCGCTGTTGGCAGCCGCTGCATCCGTGCCGAAGCTCCGGCCGACCCACAGCGCAACGACGGCGAACAGGACGATCGCCGAGCCGAGGATCACGACAAGGGGCCCCGGGCGGCCGAGCACGGCCTCCGCAGGCCAGAGCAGGATTGCGGGCAGCGTCTCGACGTTGATGATCTGGTAGATCCGCTCGGTCCAGAACGCCTCGCGGTCGTCGCCTGCCATGATGTTCGGCACCTGTGCGGCGATGACGAAGACCGCGCCGACCAGGGCCGCCAGAATCTGCGCCACGGTCCGCGTCCGGCGCGGCCCGATCAGACGGAAGAGGACGATCGCAAGCGCAAGGCCCCCGGCCGTCGCAGTCAGCGACATCGCGGCGATCACGCCATATGTGGCGAGCAGTTCCGGGTGCCCCAGGAAGGCCGCGGGCACGAGGAACGGTGTCGCGAGTGCTGCGAACACCATCGCCGGATTGACCGCGATGGCGAGCGCGCGGACCACGAGGATCCGCGTCGGCGACAGCGGCGACGACAGGAGGAGGTCGAGGTCGCCCCGCTGGTAGAATGCCTCGACCGCCGAGACGACCGTCTGCGACAGCATCAGCGACAGGATGAGCGCAATGGCGAGGTCGATGATGATCACGAGCAGCGGCAAGGCCACGATCTCGACGTCGCGCAGCGCCATCGCCGCGGGGATGAAGGCGGCCGAGACGACCGCGACGACGAGGACCGCGACGAGCCAGGACGGAATGCGCAACCGCCGCTTCCCGGCCGGACCCGGCTTCTTCCTGCTGCCGACCGACCGCCAGACGATCCGGAGCTCGTGGGCCAGCAGCCAGGGGATGGAGGCGCGGCGGAACATCAGCGGCGATCCGGCTCGGCTACGAGTTGCAGGAACACGTCCTCAAGGCTGCCGGCGCCGCCGGACCCTGCCCGCGACCTCAGTTCGTCGAGCGTCCCCTCGGCGAGGAGCTTGCCGTTCTGGATGATGCCGATCCGGTCGGCCATGCGTTCGGCGACGTCGAGGATGTGCGTGGTCAGGATGACCGAGTAGCCCGCGCGCGTCCGCTCCTGCAGGAGATCCTTCACCTGGCGGGCGACCGAGGCGTCGAGGCCGGTCAGCGGCTCGTCGAGGATCATCAGCTTCGGATCGTGGATGAGGGCGCCGGCCAGCACCGCCTTCTGCTTCATGCCGCGCGAGAAGGTCTCGCAGCGGTCGCCGCGATGGTTCCAGAGGTCGAGCCATTTGAGAAGGTCCTCGGCGCGCCGGGCGGCAAGGTCTCCCGGCACGCCCCACAGCGCCGAGACGAACTCGAGGTATTCGAGCGGCGTCAGCTTGTCGTAGAGGAGCGGCTCGTCCGGGAGCCAGGCGATCAGCTGCTTCGCGGCGGCGGGATCGGCGATGGCATCGACGCCGAACACGCTGATGCTGCCGCTCGTCGGCTTAAGGAGCCCCGCGACCATGCGGAGCGTGGTCGTCTTGCCGGCGCCGTTCGGGCCGAGCAGCGCATAGAGTTCGCCGGGGCGGATCGTCAGGTCGAGCCCGTCAACGGCCGGGCGGTTGAAGACCTTTGTGAGACGCTCGAGCACGAGCGGCGTGGCGTCCCGCACTGCAGGATCGGTGGTCACCGTATCCATCGGTCTTCGCCTCCTCGGGGCCGTTGTGCGCCCCGAGAGGCGGTCTTTTCCCCTAGTTGGCGGCGCTCCCCCTCCCAGACCAGAGCCGGACCGAGAAGAAGCCCTGAAAATGTCCCGCTGACAGGCGCGTTGAAACCTGACATTGTGAGTCAGGCTTACGTTGGACGGCAGAGCAGGGGGAGCAGCATGGCCGCCTTTCGGACCCGTATCGCCATCGGCATGATTGCGCTGGCGACGATCTCGCTTGCGGCGCCCGCGACCTTCGCCCAGCCGGCGGCGCCGCCCGATCCCGCGCTGGCGGCACGGATCGCGGGCGCGGATGTTGCGGCCGGCGAAATCCTCGCGTCGCAGTGCACGATCTGCCACACCATGACCGAGGGTGGCGCGACCCTGATCGGGCCCAACCTCTACGACATCGTCGGCACCCCCATCGCGCAGTCGGCCGGATACGCCTACTCGCCTGCGATGGCAGCCCTGGGCGCGGGTGACGGCACCTGGACCGTCGAACTGCTCGACGCGTTCCTTGCGAGCCCTGCGACCACGATCATCGGCACGCGGATGGGCTTCTCCGGCCTGGCGAGCGAAACCGACCGCGCTAACCTGATCGGCTGGCTTCGCACGCTGTCCCCGGCCCCGGCCGCACTCGCGGGCATTACCGTGGTCGATGCGACGACGCCGGTCTACGAGAACTATCAGGCGGATCGCGGACGCGCCTACTACGGCGACCAGTGCGGCAATTGCCACGGACCGACCGGAGGCGGCGATGTCGGGCCGCCGCTCAAGGGGCCGGTGTTCCAGGCCAACTGGAACGGCCGCACGGTGTGGGAACTCTTCAACTACACGCGGCGCTTCATGCCGGCGAATGCACCCGGAGGTCTGGAGGACGAGAGAATCGCCCGCATCCTCGCGTACATCCTGCAGGTGAACGGCTATGAGGGCGGCACGCTGCCGTTCCGCGTCGACCGCGCCAGCCTCGAGCAGTTGATCTTCCGCTTCTAAGGCACGGCGGAAGACTCTGGGATGACTCCGGATTGCACCGGCGGAAGTTCTGCGTGGCGGCATGGAAGAAAGAGCGGCCGCCTCATGGGCGGCCGGCTCCTGTTCATCGGCCAGGTCGGGGTGTGACCTCGCTCAGGCGGTCTTGAGCGGCACCTTGGGGACGAGCCCGGTGCGCCGCCCGCCGCCACCGCCAGCCTCCGGCGGACCGGCCTTCGGCGGTGGCGCCTTCTTGACGAGCTTCCGCCGCGGCCGCGCGCGCTTCTTCGCGGGCGCCGGGATCGGGTCGGCCTTCGGCCGGACGGGACCTTCCGCCAGCGGCTCGAGTTTGAGCGTCCGCTCCTTGCCGGTGCCCTCGACCGAGACACGAACCGTGCCGCCCGTCTTGAGCCGGCCGAAAAGAACCTCGTCGGCCAGCGGCTGCTTGATGAACTCCTGAATGACGCGGGCCAGTGGCCGTGCGCCCATCTTCTGGTCGTAGCCCTTGACCGCGAGCCATTCGACCGCCTCGTCGGTGAGGTCGAAGATGACGCCGCGGTCGGCGAGTTGCGCCTCGAGCTGGAGGACGAACTTCCGCACGACCTGGTGGACGACCTCGACCGGCAGATTGCCGAACGGGACGATCGCGTCGAGCCGGTTGCGGAACTCCGGCGCGAACAGGCGCTCGATCGCCTCCATGTCCTCGCCGGTACGGGTCGCGCTGCCGAAGCCGATCGCCGCCCGCGCCATGTCGGATGCGCCGGCATTGGTCGTCATGATCAGGATGACGTTGCGGAAGTCGACCTGCTTGCCGTTGTGGTCGGTCAGCTTGCCGTGGTCCATCACCTGCAGGAGGATGTTGAACAGGTCCGGATGCGCCTTCTCGATCTCGTCCAGGAGCAGGACGCAGTGCGGATGCTGGTCAACACCGTCGGTCAGCAGCCCGCCCTGGTCGAAGCCGACATAGCCGGGCGGCGCGCCGATGAGGCGCGAGACGGTGTGGCGCTCCATGTATTCCGACATGTCGAAGCGGATCAGCTCCACGCCGAGCGAGGAGGCGAGCTGCTTTGCCACCTCGGTCTTGCCGACGCCGGTCGGGCCCGAGAAGAGGTACGAGCCGATCGGCTTCTCCGGCTCGCGGAGGCCGGCGCGCGCCAGCTTGATCGCCGAGGAGAGCTTCTCGATCGCCAGTTCCTGGCCGTAGACCGTGCGCTTGAGGGTCGCCTCGAGGTTCTGGAGGACGGTCGCGTCATCCTTCGAGACGGTCTTCGGCGGGATGCGCGCCATCGTGGCGATCGTGATCTCGATCTCCTTGACGCCGATCGTCTTCCGCCGCTTGGACTCAGGCAGCAGCATCTGCGAGGCGCCCGTCTCGTCGATCACGTCGATCGCCTTGTCCGGCAACTTGCGGTCGTTGATGTAGCGGGCCGCGAGCTGGACGGCCGCCACGATCGCGTCGTTGGTGTAGCGGACCTTGTGGAACTCCTCGAAGTAGGGCTTGAGGCCCTTCAGGATCTCGATCGCGTCCGGCACCGACGGCTCGTTCACGTCGATCTTCTGGAAGCGCCGCACGAGCGCCCGGTCCTTCTCGAAGAACTGCCGGTACTCCTTGTAGGTGGTCGAGCCGATGCAGCGGATCGCACCGCCGGCGAGCGCCGGCTTGAGCAGGTTCGATGCATCCATGGCGCCGCCCGAGGTCGCACCGGCACCGATGACCGTGTGGATCTCGTCGATGAACATGATCGCGCCGGGGAACTCCTCGATCTCCTTCACGACCTGCTTCAGCCGCTCCTCGAAATCGCCGCGGTAGCGGGTGCCGGCGAGGAGCGTGCCCATGTCGAGCGAGAAGATGGTCGAATCCTGGAGGACTTCGGGGACGTCCTTCTCGACGATCCGCTTGGCGAGGCCCTCGGCGATGGCGGTCTTGCCGACGCCGGG
>CAXNGA010000197.1:0-4746 GCA_964201375.1 Kaistiaceae bacterium | reverse complement strand
CGGAAGGGCTGGTGTCGGTGGGCGTATCGATCGGTGCCGCCGCGGCGACTGTTGCCGCGCTGCCCGCCATCACGCCGACCGAGCTGATGCGGCAGGCGGACATCGCGCTCTACAAGGCCAAGGCCGAAGGGCGGAACCTTTTCCGCCTGTTCACGGACGAGCTCGGCCAGGGCGCGGTCGAGCGCCAGCGGCTCGAGGAGGATCTGAGGGAGACGATCGCGGGCGGAAATCTCGGGCTCGCCTTCCAGCCGGTCCGCGCGGCGCGGTCGAACGCGATCACCGGCGTCGAGGTGCTGTGCCGGTGGGTCCACCCCGTGCGCGGCGAAGTCCCGCCGTCGATGTTCATCCCGCTTGCCGAGGAGACGGGGCTCATCCTTCCCCTGGGCGAATGGGTGCTGCGCGAGACGTGCCGGACGATCGCCGGCTGGGCGGTGCCCGCCGCCATCAACGTCTCGGCGGCGGAGCTCCGCCAGGGCGACTATCCGGCGCGGCTGATGGCAATCCTCCGCGAGACCGGGACGTCGATCGACCAGATCGAGCTCGAAGTGACGGAGAGCGTGATCGTCTCGGAGGAGGACGAGTCGGCCCGCGCCATCCAGACATTGCGCGAGGCCGGCTTCCGCATCGCGATCGACGATTTCGGCACCGGCTACTCGTCGCTCCGCTACCTCCGTTCCGCGGCGCTCCACCGCGTGAAGATCGACCGGTCGTTCCTGGTGGGGATCGAGACGTCGTCCGGCGCGCGGTCGATCGTGCGCGGCATCATCGACCTCGCCCACGCGATCGGCCTCAGCGTCACGGCCGAGGGCGTCGAGACGCAGTCACACCGCGACTTCCTGCTGCGCTGCGGCTGCGACGAACTGCAGGGCTTTCTCATCGGCCGCCCGGCGGATGCGGGCGAAACCGCGGCGCTGCCCGGTGTCCTGCCGGGCAGCGAGATCGAGGCGGCGGCAGCAGGCTGACCGGCGCTACTTGCCGCGCAGCGTATCCTTGAGGCTGCCGACGGCGTTCTGGACCTTGCCCTTGGCCTTGTCGGCCTTGCCTTCCGCCTCGAGCTTTGCGTCGCCCATCACCTTGCCGGCGACTTCCTTGAGCGTGCCTTTGAGCTGCTTGGCAGATCCCGCGATGCGATCCTTGTCCACCACGATGTCCTCCACTGGTTCCTGCCCGATCCGGGCGTGGTGAGGATAGCGGGAATCCGACGGCGGGCGTTGCGCTGGATCAAGGAGCGGGGGGGGGCAGACCGCCACTCACGCCGCTGCCTGCGGCCGACCAGGGCGTCGCGCGCGGAGGCATCGTTCCGGCGCTCGTCTCGCTCACGCGCGCGGGGCGGATCGTGCGAATGGCGGGGCGCGCGGGCTACGGAACATGGCCCCGGCGGCGCTCGCGTCCTATATCCGGGACGTGCGCCCGGAAGACCTTCTCTGCCCAGGCCCGAGCGGGCTCCATTCGCCGCTCGGCGATTTCCACATCGACCCGACGCGCGCGGTGAAGCGGGCACTGATCACGCACGGGCATTCGGACCATGCGCGGCCGGGCCACGCGGCGGTGATGGCGACAGCCGACACCATCGCGATCATGGAAGCGCGGATGGGCGCAGCGTTCTCCGGCACGCGGCAGGCGGTGGCCTATGGCGAGACCGTCACGATCAACGGCGTCCGCGTCACCTTCCGCCCCGCCGGGCACGTGCTGGGCTCGGCACAGATCGTGGTCGAGGCGAACGGGCTCCGCATGGTCGCCTCGGGCGACTACAAGCGCCAGGGCGACCCGACCTGCGCTCCCTTCGAAATGGTGCCGTGCGACGTGTTCATCACCGAGGCGACGTTCGGGCTGCCGGTGTTTCATCACCCGCCGGCGCTCGACGAAATCCGGAAGCTGATCGGCTCGACGGACCAGTTTCCGGAGCGGACGCACTTCGTCGGCGCGTATTCGCTCGGCAAGGCGCAGCGGGTGATCCGGCTGCTGCGCGACGCGGGGTACGACCGGCCGGTGTATGTCCACGGCGCGCTCGAGAGCCTGTGCCGGCTGTACGAGGCGCGCGGGGTCGCGCTCGGCGATCTTCGCCCGGCTACGGATGACAGCATGACCCGCGAGGCGTTCGCTGGCGCCATCGTCGTCGCGCCGCCGGGCGCATTCGAAGGGAAGTGGGCGCGCCGCTTCGCCGATCCGCTGGTAGGGTTCGCATCGGGCTGGATGCGCATTCGCCAGCGCGCCAAGCAGGGCGGCGTGGAGCTGCCGCTCGTCATCTCCGACCACGGCGACTGGGACGAACTGACCGCCACTATCCGCGAGACCGGCGCGGGCGAGGTGTGGGTGACGCACGGGCGCGAGGAAGCACTCGTGCGCTGGTGCCAGCTCAACGGCATCGCCGCGAAGCCGCTGCACATCGTGGGGTACGAGGACGAGGAGACGGAGGCAGCGACATGAAGCGCTTTGCCGAACTCCTCGACCGCCTGATCCTGACGCCGCAGCGGAATGCCAAGCTGCGGCTGATGCGGGACTATTTTTCGGAGACGCCCGATCCTGACCGCGGCTATGCGCTGGCGGCGCTGACGGGCGACCTTGCCATCGCCAGCGTGAAACCGGCAACGCTGCGGGCGCTGATCGGCGAGCGGCTGGACGGGGTACTGTTCTACTATTCCTACGACTTTGTCGGCGATCTCGCCGAGACGATCGCGCTTGCCTGGCCGGAGCGCGGGACGGCTGGCGTTGCACCAACCCTCGCCGCGCCGCTGCCGAAGCCGGTAGGCGCGGGGAAGTCGCGCGGGTATCCGAAGGATCGCGAGAAGGCGCGGCTCGCGGACGTGGCGACGACGCTGCCGCTGCCGTTCGACGACGTTCCGGAGGCGCCCCGGCGGTGGAAGCGCGGAGGGGCCGGCCAGCCTGCCGCACGCCGCGGCGAGGACGAACTGGAGATTTCCCCCGACGGCGAGATTCTGTCCGGATCAGAGCCCGTTACTCCCCCTCGCCCTGAGGGGGAGAGGGCCGCGGGCCTTGGCGAGCGCTTGCGAGCCCTAGGCCCGGGGGGTGAGGGGGCTCGCGCCGGTGCGGGACGACGGGATGCGGTCGGCCGTGCGTCGGAAGAGGAAGCCGATGGGGTGGTCCCCCCTCACCCGCCGCGACCCGCTGCGCGCGTCGCGTCGACCTCTCCCCACCGGGGAGAGGTGAACGAAACCGCCGCAACGGGAGATGCTTCGAGCGACGGCGGCGATCCCTCAGGGCACGACCCCTTCGCGTGGGCGATGGACACCGTGGAAACCGCGACACCCACCCACGCCCATGGCTGGCGCGCGACGCCCGGGGTCGGCCACAACGCGCCGCCGCTCACGCTGGCGGACGTGGTGGAGACGCTGCAGCGGACCTCGAAGCTCGAGGCGCCGCGGGTGATGGCGGGGTGGCTCGACCAGCTCGACTCCACCGGGCGGTGGGGACTGATCAAGCTGGTCGGCGGCGCGCTGCGCGTGGGTGTCTCGGCGCGGCTGGCGAAGCAGGCGCTGGCCGATCTCGGAGGCAGGGAGGTCAACGAGATCGAGGAGGTCTGGCACGGCGTGGTGCCGCCCTACCGAAACCTGTTCGCGTGGCTCGAGGGACTCGGCGAGCGGCCGGAGTCCAGGATCCGGGCGCCGTTCCGGCCGGTGATGCTGTCCCACGCCATCGCCGACAGCGAGGTGAAGGCGATCACGCCGGACGCCTATGCGGCCGAATGGAAATGGGATGGCATCCGCGTCCAGGCAGTGGTGGAAGGGCTCGCGAAACGGCTGTATTCGCGGACCGGCGAAGATATTTCGGCGGGCTTTCCCGACCTCGTGCAGTCGCTCGATTTCCAGGGCGCGATCGATGGCGAACTCCTGGTCGGCGGGCATTCGATCGACGGATTCCGGCTCGGCTCGTTCGGCGACCTCCAGCAGCGGCTGAACCGGAAAGTCGTGACCGAGCAGATGGTACGGCGATACCCGGCCTTCATCCGCGCCTACGACGCCCTCGTCGTCGCCGGGGAGGACCTCCGCCGGCTTACCTTCCGCGAGCGCCGCGCGCGGCTCGAGGCGCTGGTCGCCGGATCGAGGTCGCAACGCATGGACGCCTCCCCGCTCGTGCCGTTCGCCGATGCCGAAGACCTCGCGCGGCTCCGTTCGTCGCCGCCCGAGGCAGTGATCGAGGGCCTGATGCTGAAGCGCTGGGATTCCGTCTACGAGCCGGGCCGGCCGAAGGGGCCGTGGTTCAAGTGGAAGCGCGACCCGCACGTGGTGGATGCGGTGCTGATGTATGCCCAGCGCGGCCACGGCAAGCGGTCGTCGTTCTACTCCGACTACACGTTCGGCGTCTGGACCGACGGCGAGAGCGGGCCGGAGCTGGTGCCGGTCGGAAAGGCGTATTTCGGCTTCACCGACGAGGAACTGACCGAGATCGACCGCTTCGTCCGCAACAACACGGTCGGGCGCTTCGGACCGGTGCGGGAGGTTGTCCACCAGCCCGATGCCGGACTGGTGTTCGAGGTGGCGTTCGAGGGGTTGAACCGCTCGACGCGGCACCGATCGGGCGTTGCCATGCGATTCCCGCGGATTTCGCGGCTCCGCTGGGACAAGCCGCCGGGCGAGGCGGATCGTCTCGAAACGCTGGAAGCGCTGCTGAGGGGTTGAGAAGCGGAAGCACGTCTCCCCCAAGGGAGAGGTGAAGTGCGGGTTTTCCCCTGGGGCTTGAGCTACAGCGCCGTCTGGCCTTTATGACGGCGATGGAAACTTCCGCCAC
>CAXNGA010000196.1:0-4749 GCA_964201375.1 Kaistiaceae bacterium | reverse complement strand
TCGCTGGATTACTTCTGTGGAGTCCCTGCTGGCCAAAGAGCGCTCGGGCGGTCGTTCGCCCGCGCCCCGACAGCAGGGCATGCCCCTTGGCTGCAAGGACCATGGCCTGGGCGCCGCGCGGCGAAAGGCCAAAGCGGAAGTATCTTGCGACCATCGGTGACGCCGAGGGCAGGTGTGGCTGCGTGGCAATGGCGAAGCGCGCGACGGCCCGCTCGACGTGCCAGGCGATCGGGATGTCCCGGACGAGCCGCTGGGCCAGCAGGATCTGGTCCGCATCCAGGACCTGCGACGGGCTGGCGACCGTCCGGCCCGTCGTGAGGCCGAGGATGCCATGGAGGTCGTTCTCGTTGGGGTAATTCACCAGGCTCTTGAACAGGAAGCGGTCGAGCTGCGCCTCGGGGAGACGGTACGTTCCCTCCATCTCGACCGGATTCTGCGTGGCGAGCACGAAGAACGGGCTCGGCAGCGCCATTGTCCTGCCGGCGGTCGTGACCGCGTGCTCCTGCATGGCCTCGAGGAGGGCCGACTGCGTCTTGGGCGTGGCGCGGTTGATCTCGTCGGCCAGCAGGATCTGCGTGAAGATCGGGCCCGCCTGGCACTGCAGCTTGCTGCGACCGGAATCGTCAGGCACCAGGGTCATGCCGCCGGTGATGTCGGCGGGCATCAGGTCGGGCGTGAACTGAACGCGCGCGAACGACAGGCCCGCTGCGAGGCCGAGCGTGCGGACCAGCAGCGTCTTGCCGACACCCGGAGGACCCTCGAGCAGCACGTGTCCGCCGCTGATGAGCGCGATCATCAGCTGGTCGACGACGTCGCCCTGGCCAACCACGGCCTTTGCGATCTCCGCCCTGGTCCGGTTCAGACCATCGACCAGGCGGTCGATGTCCTCCTTGCCGACGACTGGCGATGCAGCCTTGTTGCCGTTGTTCGGAGGCATTCCCGTGTCTCCTCTCCGTTACGTCCCGCGGTGCCGATTCCGACGGGCGCAGCCCTTCTCGGGGCCGGGACCCGGCTGCAGCGCTAGCCAGATCACGGGGTGCCCCCCGCGTCTATAGTTGAGTTTCATACTCATGCATAATCACAGCGACGGCGATAAGGCCGCCTGCTCGGCAGCAAGGGCCTTGTGGTGCGTTCCCGCGGTACCCCGAAGCGGTAGTCGAGGCTCGCGGAAGTTTTCCTGATCGGCCGGGATCGGCTATCCACTGTCGAGGCCGGCCAATGCACTCGGGGAATGGACTCGCTTTCCGGCGCTCGATCAAGCTGAGTGAGCATTGACCCGGCAGGAGTCGGCTCTTAAACTTGCTCCTGAAGTTCATGTTTGCCGTTCAGTCGGGCCTTCGGTCGCGAAGAATCCATGCACGCGACAGGTTTGCGTGCCTGCTCCTCGGAAGGAGGGTATCGTCGCGTGATGGCATCGGATCAGGGCGGAACGGAAGCCATTGTCGAGGTTCGTGGTCTTGGCAAGCGTTACGGACGGACGCTTGCTCTTGACGGGATCGATCTTTCGATTGGTCGGAACGAGGTTCTTGCGTTGCTTGGCCCGAACGGGGCAGGGAAGACGACGCTGATACACATCCTGTGTACTTTGCTGCGGCCGGACACGGGCACGGCGAGCATCGGGGGGTTCGACGTGTCGCGGCAGCCTCTGAAGGCCCGTCGCCAGCTTGGCGTGGTGTTTCAGGAGCCGAGCCTGGACAGCCGCCTGACGGTTCAGGAGAACCTCAACTTCCACGGCCTGGTTCACCGCGTGCCGCACCGTCTGCGGCGGCGTCGGATCGCGGAGATGCTGGAACTGGTGGAACTGACCGAGTGGCGTCACGCTCTGGTGCGGACCCTGTCGGCGGGCATGAAGCGGCGGGTGGAGATTGCCCGTGCGCTCGTTCATGACGCGGCGGTCGTCATTCTCGACGAGCCGACCGTGGGGCTGGATGCGCAGTCGCGCGAGCGCATCTGGACCTATCTCGGCCGGCTACGGCGCGAGCGCGAGCTGACGCTGATCGTCACGACCCATTACATCGACGAGGTCGATAGCTGCGACCGCGTCTGCATCGTGGATGGCGGCAGGATTCTGGCGCTGGACACGCCGGAGGCGCTGCGGGCGCGCTATGGCGTCGAGCAGGTCCGGGTCACGCCGCGCGACGCTGCCACGCGCCGCGGCATCCTGGAGCAGAACCCCAACGCCATTGCCGAGACCGGCGGCGACATCGTCCTTCCGGGCGCCACGCATGGCGTGGTCGACCGGCTTCTGGGCGGCTTCGGCACCGGCATCAGCAACATCAGCGTCCGGCGGCCGAGCCTGGAGAGCGTGTTCCTCACCCTCACCGGCCGCGAGATCCGCGACGGGGCGGCGGAGCGGCCGACGATCGCCCGGCCGAACGCCCGCACGGGCGAGCCGGTGAACTGACCGCAGATGCTGGGGGCACTCGGAGGCATCTACGCGATCTGGCTGCGCGAGGTGAAGCGGGCGATCCGCGACCGCGGCCAGCTTGTCGGCGGACTGAGCCGGCCGCTCGTGTGGGTCATGGTGCTCGGCATCGGGCTGAACCCGTACTTCCGCGCCGACATCTACGGCGATGTCCGGTTCGTGGTGCCGTACACCTATCTCCAGTTCCTGTTCCCGGCGGTCATCGTCCTCAACGTCATGTACACGGGGGTCCAGTCGGCGGTGTCGATGATCTGGGACCGCGAGTTCGGCTTCCTCCGGGAGGTGCTGACCTCGCCCATGCCGCGCAGCCATGTGCTGCTGGGCAAGATCCTCGGCGGCGCCACGGTCGCCTTCGCCCATGGCTGCCTGGTGCTGCTGATCGCGCAGTTCACCGATGTGTCGCTGCGGATGACGGACCTGTTCCTCGGCCTGGTGCTGATGTTCGGGCTGGCGTTCGGGCTGACCTGCGTGGGCGCGGTGATCGCCAACCGCATCAGGAGCTTCGAGGGGTTCGGCGTGTTCTCGAACGTGGTGATCCTGCCGCTCTACTTCACGTCGAGCTCGATCTTCCCGCTCAATCCCGCGCTCTCCGGTTCGCAGACCCGCGTGGTCTATCCGGAGTGGCTGGTCACCATCATCCAGGCGAACCCGGTCACCTACGCGGTCGACGCTCTCCGCGGTGTCTTCATCGGCTTCAACCAGTTCGATCCCGGCATCGGGCCGGTCGTCATCATAGCCATCGCGGTCGTAGCCTTCGCCATCGCCCTCTTCGACTTCTCGAGGCAGTCATGAACAGCGGGGCGCGGATTGCGGCAATGCCAGCTTCGGAAGGGTCGTCATGTTCGACCTGAGCGGCCAGCAGGTCCTGTTCCGCATCGGCTCGGCGCTGTTCATCACCGGCGTCCACGGCTACGCCATGGCGATCGTGGCCCGGCTCATGGGCGATCCGGGCCCCTTCCATGACGGCAGGTGGACGATCAATCCGCTCCAGCACCTGCAGCCGCTCGGCTTCCTGTCGATGATCCTGTTCCGCATCGGCTGGATCAAGCCGATGGCGGTCGACCACGAGCTGCTGCGCGGCGGCAGGGCGGGGCTGTTCGTCGTGGTGCTGGTCTCGCTCGCGGTGACGCTGCTCGTTGCCGAGGGCCTCTGGCTGCTCCGCCCCTGGCTTCTGACGAGCTTCGTCGGAACGAGCGCCATCCAGACGTCGGTGCTGTGGTTCGAGAACGTGGCGACGATGACGGCCGCCTTCGTCGTCTTCAACCTCATCCCGATCCCGCCCTTCGCGGCCGGCCTTCTCCTCTCCGGCTACGCCCCGCGTCTTTACGCGCTCCTGGTCCGCCGCATCATGCTGCCGTCGGCCGTCCTGGCGCTGATCCTCTACTTCGCCGACCGGGCCGGCCTGGTGGCGCCGCTGTACCGCGACGTGGCGGGGTGGTTCTTCCGATGACCGCCGACACCGGCCCCACCACTGCACAGAAGAGCGCGGCCGAGGAAGGCGATGGCCGCAGCTTCGGCGCGCTGGGCGCGCTCGGCGGCATCTGGCTGCGCGAGGTGAAGCGGGCCCTGCGCGACCGCGGACAGCTCGTCGGCGGCGTCAGCCGGCCGCTGCTTTACATCCTCATCATGGGGATCGGGCTGAACCCCTACTTCCGCGCCGAGGTCTATGGCGAGGTCCGCTTCGTCGTCCCCTACTCGTACCTGCAGTTCATCTTCGCCGGGGTCGTCGTCCTCAACGTCATGTACACCTCGGTCCAGTCGGCCGTGTCGGTGATCTGGGACCGCGAGTTCGGCTTCCTCCGCGAGGTGCTGGTGGCGCCCGTGCCGCGCTTCATCGTGGTCCTGGGCAAGGTGCTGGGTGGCGCGACGGTGGCAACGCTGCATGGCTGCATCGTCCTGCTGTTTGCCTACTTCGCCGATGTCGAGCTGATGGCCGGCAGCATCCTCGCCGCGATCGGGCTGATCTTCCTGCTCGCCTTCTGCCTCACCTCGCTCGGGATCGCCATCGCCCACCAGGTGCGGTCGTTCGAGGGGTTCGGCGTGTTCTCGAACGCGGTGATCCTGCCGCTGTTCTTCACCTCGAGCTCGGTGTTCCCGCTCGATCCGTCCCTGTCGCGGACGCAGCTCTTCGTGCTCTACCCCGAGTGGCTGGTGACGGTGATCTACGCCAACCCGCTCACCTATGCGGTGGATGCGCTGCGCGGCACGCTGATCGGCTTCAACCAGTTCGATCCGTCCGCGGGGCCAGTGATCCTGGCGGTCCTGTCGGTGGTGTTCTTCTTCTTCGCGCTGCGGGGGTTCCGTCGTGGCTAGGGGGGGCCGGG
>CAXNGA010000195.1:0-4769 GCA_964201375.1 Kaistiaceae bacterium | reverse complement strand
CGACGCGCCGAGCGCCAGGAGCGCCACGCCGATGCGCTCGGAAACACCGGCATTGTCGACAGCGATGCCGGGACTGACCTCGATCAGCGCATCCGCATCGGGCGGCACGGGCACGGCCAGGCTGCCCCTCACATCGGCCCGGAAGCTGGCGAAATCAGCGAGGAGTCTGTGCAGCATGAACCACGCCTGAAAGCCGACTCGCGGGTGGACGGTCCTCCCCGCAGAAGCGCGCGCAATCACCACGACGCCATTTCCGCGCGGCGGGCAATGCGATTCGAATTTTATGGAAAACGTACCTCCCGGCAGCCTGGCTCAGACCGGCGGGGACAGGCTAACGGTCGATCTCGCCGAACACGATGTCGAGCGACCCGAGGATGGCAGACACGTCCGCAAGCATGTGGCCGCGGGTCATGACGTCCATCGCCGCAAGGTGCGGGAAGCCGGGAGCACGGATCTTGGCGCGGTACGGACGGTTCGACCCGTCCGACACGAGGTAGACGCCGAACTCGCCCTTTGGCGCCTCGACGGCGGCGTAGACCTCGCCCGCCGGAACGTGGAAGCCTTCGGTGTAGAGCTTGAAGTGATGGATCAGTGCCTCCATCGACCGCTTCATCTCCGACCGCTTCGGCGGCACGATCTTGCCGTCGGTGGAGGAGACCGGCCCCCTGCCCGCCTCGGACATCAGCAGGTTCACGCACTGCCGCATGATGTAGGCGGACTGGCGCATCTCCTCCATGCGGATGAGGTAGCGGTCGTAGCAGTCGCCGTTCTTGCCGACCGGGATGTCGAACTCGAAGTCCGAATAGCACTCGTAGGGCTGCGACTTCCGAAGGTCCCACGGCACGCCCGAGCCGCGGACCATCACGCCCGAAAAGCCCCAGCGCCACGCGTCCTCGATCGACACCACGCCAATGTCGACGTTGCGCTGCTTGAAGATGCGGTTCGGTGTCAGAAGCCCGTCGATCTCTTCGACGATCTCCAGGAACGGATCGACGAAATCGCCGATGTCCTGCACGAGTTTCTCCGGCAGGTCCTGGTGAACGCCGCCAGGGCGGAAGTACGCCGCGTGCATGCGGCTGCCCGACGCGCGCTCGTAGAACACCATCAGCTTCTCGCGCTCCTCGAACCCCCACAGCGGCGGTGTGAGCGCGCCGACATCCATCGCCTGCGTCGTCACATTCAGCATGTGCGACAGGATCCGACCGATCTCGGAGTAAAGGACCCGGATCAGCTGGCCGCGATAAGGCACTGAAATGCCGAGCAGTTTTTCGACCACCAGCGCCCAGGCATGCTCCTGGTTCATCGGCGCGACGTAATCGAGCCGGTCGAAATAGGGCAGCGCCTGGAGGTAGGTCTTCGACTCGATCAGCTTCTCTGTGCCGCGATGCAGCAGCCCGATATGCGGATCGACCCGAGCGACGATCTCGCCGTCGAGTTCGAGGACAAGGCGAAGCACGCCGTGCGCAGCAGGATGCTGCGGGCCGAAGTTGATCGTGAAGTTGCGGACGTCGGTTTCAGGCATGTGTGACCTGGCGAATAGCGAATAGCGAATAGCGAATAGCGACTAGCGGTCCAGAAGCGATCGGATGAGCGATCGCAGCATCTTGCCGACATCCTGACACGGCTGGTCCAACTCGGCCGCCTCCGTCCCCGACAGGATCCCGACCCGCTGAGCCAGTATCAAATGTGTCTCCAGTTCCTTGAGCGACCCCTGTGCGATGCGGAGAAACTGAATGAAGGAACCTGTGTTCTCTCGTCCGTGGCCCTCGGCGACGTTGGCCGCGACGGATGTGGCGGCACGTCTGATCTGGCTCGTCAGACCGAACAACTCTTCCCTGGGGAATCGGCGGGTCACAACATAGCAGCGCTCGGCGAGCGACATCGCCTGCTGCCACACCTTCAAGTCCTTGAAAGACTCTATCTGGGACGACCCGCCCACCCATTCCCTCGCTTCAGCTCCCTATTCGCTATTCGCTACCGGCTATTCGCTCACTTCGCCTTCTCATCGCCCGGCAGGAGATACTCCGTCCCCTCCCACGGGGAGAGGAAGTCGAAATCCCTGTATTCCTGCGGCAGGTGCACCTTGTCGTAGACGACACGCTTCTGCAGGTCGTCGTAGTGGACCTCGACATACCCCGTCAGCGGGAAGTCCTTCCGGAGCGGGTGGCCCTCGAAGCCGTAGTCCGTGAGGATGCGGCGAAGGTCGGGGTGGCCGTCGAACAGGATACCGAAGAAGTCGTAGGCCTCGCGCTCGAACCAGTCCGCCGAGGGGAAGACGCCGACGATCGACGGCACGGGCGTGGTCTCGTCGGTCGAAACCTTCACCCGGACCCGCAGGTTCTGCGTCGGGCTGAGGAGGTGGTAGACCACCTCGAAACGCTGCTCGCGCGCCGGGAAGTCGACACCACAGATGTCGATGAAGCTGATGAAGGCCAGTTTCGGATCGCCGCGCAGCGCGCGGATCACCGGAACGATGTCCTTCGCATCGGTCGTGATCGTCAGTTCACCGAGCGCGATCCGGCTCTCCAGCCGGACGGTCGGCAGCAGCGCCTGCAGGATTTCGGCGACCTCGGCGAGGCTCTCGTCCATCGGTCCCTCGCCTAGCGCTCGATCGTGCCGGTGCGGCGGATCTTCTTCTGGAGGAGGAGGAACCCGTACAGGAGCGCCTCCGCCGTCGGCGGGCAGCCCGGCACGTAGATGTCGACCGGGACGATCCGATCCGCGCCGCGGACGACCGCGTAGGAATAGTGATAGTAGCCGCCGCCATTGGCGCACGAGCCCATCGAGATGACGTAACGCGGCTCCGGCATCTGGTCGTAGACCTTCCGGAGCGCGGGAGCCATCTTGTTGGTCAGCGTGCCGGCGACGATCATCACGTCCGACTGCCGGGGCGAGGCACGCGGGGCGATGCCGAAGCGCTCGGCGTCATACCGCGGCATCGACATCTGCATCATCTCCACCGCGCAGCAGGCAAGGCCGAACGTCATCCACATCAGCGAGCCGGTGCGGGCCCAGTTGATGAGGTCGTCGGAAGCCGTGACGAGGAAACCCTTGTCGGCCAGCTCGTTGCTGATCTCGACATAGGTCGGATCGTTCTCGCCGATCGGACGGTTCGTCCGCGGATCGATGACCCCCCGGGCGGCTGGGGAAGCGATCGCGCCGTCAGTGCTCAATCCCACTCGAGCGCTCCCTTTTTCCACTCGTAGATGAAGCCGACGGTCAGGACGCCCAAGAATACCATCATCGACCAGAAGCCGAGCGCGCCATTGTCGCCGAAGGTGATCGCCCACGGGAACAGGAAAGCCACTTCGAGGTCGAAGATGATGAACAGGATCGCCACGAGGTAGAAGCGGATGTCGAACTTCATGCGCGCGTCGTCGAACGCATTGAAGCCGCACTCATACGCCGAGAGCTTCTCCGGGTCGGGGTTCTTGTAGGCCACGACGAACGGCGTCACGAGCAGCGCGATGCCGATCACGCACGCGACGCCAATGAAGACGACGAGCGGCAGATACGATTCGAGCAGTGCTTCCACGCTCCCTCCCCTCCCAGGTCGGAGCCGCCCCCCAGCGGCCTAGTCGGTGAGACTTGCACGCCATGGGCACGCCCGTCGATGCTCACGATTGCCACACCGGGCGCCGCCTTGCCAGCGCCGCGAACGGCTCAGCGCCGGCCATTCTCGATCCGCCACTCCCAGGCCGGCTGGGTCGGCGCCTGCCAGACGCCCAGCCGCTCGGCTCGTGCTGCCTTTTCCTCGGGGGCGAACAGGTCGTCGTACCGGGTGAAGGCCCAGGCGAGGCCATCGAGCACGAGCGTGGCGTTGATCGAATTGCCGTTGTAGTCGTCGCATTCGGCGATGAGGCGGCCGAACTGGTCGAACTCCGCGCCCGCGCATGCCACCGGCCCCAGCGCGAGAAGCTCCTTCAGCCGCTGCCGGGCCTCTTCCCCGCAGCGCCAGGTGCGGCCGCCGGGCGTGGGGCACACCTGCGCGAGTTCGGGCGCATCGACGGCATAGAGCCGCACGATCTGTTCGCCGATGCGGAAGGAATCGCCGTCCGCGACCACACCCTGGCCGGCGATGAACTCGGCCGCGGTGGCCGGCGAGGCGACCAGCGCTGCGGCAATGACGGCTGCGGGCAGGAAACGCATGAATTCCTCCGTGGTGATTGCCAGGGCGCAGCTTCCGCGGCTTCTATGCTCCGGGAACGGCCCCGGAAGGTGGACAATGCGCCTGGTGATGCATCCGGTGACGCTCGCGGTGATAGCCGCAGCGTTCGCCTATGTCCTGCTCTCGGTGATCTATCCGACGACGTGCGTCGATGGCTGGGCCTCGCCGTCGATCGGTATCCAGGGCGCCTGCTCGTCCCATGGCGGCGTCGCCCGGTCACTCCTGTTCCTCCGCCTCCTGGGCGCGCTCGTCGCCGGCCTGGCGGTGTGGCTCCTCCTCGCCCGATTCCGTCGCCCGGCGCCAGCATTGGCAAAGGCATCCACTGCCATCGCCTCACCGAAGGAGAGCGAAATCCCGCCCTGCCCCGTGTGCGGCACGCCGCTCCGCCTCGTCACGTCGTCGGGTGCGGCCCGCTACCGCTGGGAATGCCCGCGCGACCGCTCGCACCAGGTGCCGGCGGTCATCTAGCCGGCTCGCATCGCAAGGTGATGGAGGACGATACCGCTCGTGACGGCAACGTTCAGCGAATCGACGCCATCAGCCATCGGAATCCGGACGGTCCTTACCCGGGCGAGGATATCGCCGGGCAGGCCGGGCCCCT
>CAXNGA010000194.1:0-4779 GCA_964201375.1 Kaistiaceae bacterium | reverse complement strand
ACCAGCCTCAATTCGATCGCCTATGACGAGGTTTCCCAGGAGCGGATCAGCAACGCGACGTCGATGGCCTCGGTCGGGCAGCAGCTCTCGACCAGCGTCGGCATCAGCGTCGGCGCCATCGCCCTTTCCATCGCAAGCGGCGGTGGCGGGGAGATCGTCCGGTCGGACTTCATCCTGCCGTTCTGCGTCATCGGCTTCATCGTCGCGCTGTCGGCGATCGTCTACTGGTTCCTGCCGCCGACGGCGGGGTCCGAGATGTCGGGCCACATCTCCACCCGCGGCAGCGCGGATGGCGAGGAGACGCGGGCCGGGACGGGCGCTACCGGCCTTTGAAGCCGCGCGCAAGCATGTAGAGCTCGACTGATTCCTGGCGGCTCGCCTTCGGCTTCACGTGGTTCACGGTCGCGAAGTGCCGCTTCAGCTCGGACAGAAGCGCCGTCTCTGTCCCGCCCTGGAACACTTTCGCCAGGAAATGCCCCCCGGGCGCGAGGGACTCGATCGCGAACTGGGCGGCCGCCTCGTAAAGGTGCACCGTGCGAAGGTGATCGGTCTGGCGGTGGCCGATCGTCGGCGCGGCCATGTCGGAGAGGACGATGTCGGGCGGCCCGCCGAGTGCCGCGAGGATCGCGGCCGGCGCGTCCTCGTCGAGGAAGTCCTTCAGGAGGATCGCAACGCCCGGGATCGGATCAAGCGGCAGGTAGTCGATCGCAACCACGAGGGGACGCTCCGGCGTCGAGCCGACGCGGGTGAGAGCAACCTGACACCAGCCGCCGGGCGCGGCGCCAAGATCGATGACGCGCTTCCCCGGCGTGAGGAGCGAGTACCGGTCGTCGATCTCGATCAGCTTGTATGCGGAGCGGGCGCGATAGCCCTCCCGCTTCGCTCGCGCGACATACGGGTCGTTGAGCTGGCGGTGCAGCCAGGCCGTGGACGAGGCCTTCCGCTTGCGCGCGGTCTTGACCCGGACGGCCAGCGGCCGGGCGTCGACCCGGTCATTGCGCTTGTCAGGCACTGCGGGCCTCGCCGCCGTGTCTGTTCCGCTTCCGCCACACGCCGTCCTGCGACATCAACTCAACGAGAATGCCTTCCCGCAGGCCACGATCGGCCACCCGGAGCCGCTTCGCCGGCCATCTCCGGCGCACCCCTTCGAGAATGGCACAACCGGCGAGCACGAGGTCGGCCCGCTCGCGCCCGATACAGGGATGGGCGACGCGGGCGTCGAAGTCCATCGCACGGAGCTGCGCCACCGTCGCGTCGACCTCGTCGCTGGTCATCCAGACGCCGTCGATCTGCCGCCGGTCGTAGCGGGGAAGGCGGAGATGAACCCCGGCAAGCGTGGTCACGGTGCCGGACGTGCCGAGCATGTGAATCTGCCCCGCAACGGCGAGGCGATCCAGCGCCTCGACTTCCGGGAACGCGTCGAGGTGCGCCGCAACCTCCTCCACCATCCTTTCGAACACGGCATGATCGACCCGTTCGCCGCCATGGCGCTCGGAGAGCGTGACGACGCCGACGGGCAGCGACTGCCAGCTCCGGACGCGCTCGGAAAGGCGTCGTCGCGGCTCACCCGGCCGGTTCTCGAGGTCGAGCCAGACCAGTTCGCTCGACCCGCCGCCGATATCGAAAAGCACTGCGCCCGACGACGTCGGGTCGACGAGCGAAGCGCAGCCGGCGACCGCGAGACGCGCCTCGGCCTCGCGCGAGACGATCTCGAGGCTGAGGCCGGTCTCGTTCCGGACGCGATCGATGAATGCCAGGCCGTTCTCGGCGAGACGGCATGCCTCGGTCGCGATCAGCCGTGAACGGCGGACCTCGCGTGATTCGAGCTTGGACTGGCAGATGCGAAGGGCAACGATGGCCCGGTCCATCGCGGCGTCGGAAAGGCGCCCGCTGGCACCGACCCCTTCCCCCAGCCTGATGATGCGCGAGAAGGAGTCGACGACGCGGAAGCCGCGCTCGCGCGGGCTCGCGACCAGCAGGCGACAGTTGTTCGTGCCCAGATCGAGGGCAGCGTAGTAATGATCGTCGGAAGGCTCAGGAGGCGCTTCGCGCGCGGGAACCCGATCTGCCGGCACGACACTGGCAGACCCGCGGCGGCCACGCCGCCTGTTCCGTTTCCGGCCCGACCGGCTTCCAGGTGGCGCTCCGCCCGCCTCCGGTAGCCCGGACGCAAGCCTGGCGACATCATCGACCAGGCCGTCCGTGTCGGGCGATGCCGGGCCGGCATGATGCCGGCCGTCGCCCGTATCCAAATGCGGTAACCTCGGCCGCGCTGCTCGGAACGCCCGGGGCATCGGCGCGCGGCACACCGTTCCTCGTTGCCGCGACTGTACCAAATCCGGGTCGGCCCACAAGGACTTCGGCAACCGGGTAGCGGAGTGGCCTACTGGTAGAAGCCAAAGCCCGCCAGCGCCGCCTCGTCGACCGGCAGGGGCACGTCGCCCGGAGCAAGCCCGTTCCGCTCGGCGAGGAACGCGATGACGTTGACGTAGCGCTCCGCCGTCAGCCCGCCGTGATGGTTGGCGCGCGGGTCGGTCGCGAAGAGCCTGAAGAGATCGGCGACCGGCCGTCCGAACCAGCGCGCCTCGAAGATCGGCCCGACGATTCCCGGCGCTTCGCCGAAATCGCGCATGTCGGTCGTGCCCCGGTAGTTCACGCCGTGGCACTGCGTGCAGTAGCGGTTCGCGAAGTCCCGGCCGGCGCCCACTTGTTCCGACGTGAAGGCGATCGGCGTCAGGCCCGCTGCGATGGCCGAAGCCCGCCCTTCCTCACGCGGACCGCCGAGTGGCTCGGGGTCGTCCGACAGCGACCTGAGATAGGCGAGCACCGCGATGCGTTCCGCGGGATCCGCAATGCCACCAAAACCCATCCGGGTCCCGGGAACGGCAGCCGCCGGATTGGCGAGGAAGGCATCCAGGAGTTCGAAGGTCCACGTCCCGCCGGTCGCCGCAAGGCCGATCAGCGCGGGGGAATAGGTGTAGGCCGAATCGCGCGCGATGGGGGCGGCAACGACATCGTAGAGGTTGGGGCCAACCCGCACGGGGCCACCCGCCTCGAAGGTGTGGCAGATGCCGCACTGGGCCGCGAGCCCCTGCCCGGCCGCCGGATCGACTGCACGGATCCTGGCCAGGAGGTCGGCGTCAGCGGCAGCCACTCCTTGTGCCATCTGCTCCGCGCGATCCATCGGAGCGTCGGCTGTTATCGGGGCCGCGACGTCCGCGACGGGCGCCGGGCCCGCAGGCGGCGTGGTTGGTGCGGCCGCTTCGGCCGCTGGCGTCACCGGAACCGGCGCTGCGGGTGCGGCGGTCGTGGGAACGAGCGTCTGGGTCGGCGCCTCGCCCACGGGGGCGGTGGGAATCGGTGGCTCATCCTCGCGTGCGTCGTCGCCGCACGCGGCAAGCAACAAGACGGCCGAGAGCGCCCCGGCAAGGCCCCACCGTGACATCATCGCAATCCTCCACGGCGCACATCGGAGGGCGCGCCGCCCAAGCACATCCGACTGAACTACGATCCTGTCATGGCGAAGGCAAAGGTGCGAGCCCGCCGTGGCCTTCATGCCGGCCGCGGTGCCCGACAGACGCGGAAGGGGCGGCGGAAGCCGCCCCTCATTCAGTTGCTGCTGCGGGCATCACTTGCCGCGAAGCGTGTCCTTCAGCCCGCCAATTGCGTTCTGGACTTTGCCGGCGGCCTTGTCGGCCCTGCCTTCCGCTTCGAGCTTCTTGTCGCCGACCACCTTGCCTGCGGTCTCCTTGACTGCGCCCTTCATCTGCTTCGCCGCGCCCTCGATACGATCCTTGTCCATCGCCCTGCCTCCGTTTGAACCGGCGCCCGTCTGGCGCCAACGGGTGAACGCGGAAACTGCCCGCCGGGTTCCGTCGCGCGATCGAGAAGCGGCTACCTGCGCGACGGCGGTCTCCGCCACCATGGTCGGCGTGTCGGAGACGCGACACCCGAGACGGCAGTCGCAGACATCAGCCAGGCGAGATTGGCATCGAGCCGACCGGCCTCGACGAGGAGGGCAAGAATCCCGTGCGCGGTTTCGTCGGGCAGGGCCACGAGCTCCACTCCCGTCAGCCCCGCCATGTTGCCGGCCTCGGCGCGGTCAGCCTCGTTCCCCCCCGAGAAGAGGATCCTGACCATCGGCCGTACGTCCGCGGCGGCGTAGGCCGGCGCAAGATCGAGATCGGCGATGTCGATGGGCGCCGCTCCGGCGCGGTGGAGGCCCTGCCGCTCGAGCACGCGCCTGAGGCTGTCGTCGATGCGCGACGGGCCTGCAAAGCACAGGACGCCTTCGGCGGCGAGGTCGAGGCCGTAGCGCATTGCCCCGAACGAGCCTGACGAATTCCCGGTGCAGAGGACCCGCGGGGCTCCCAGATCGCTGGCAATTGCCGCCAGTCCCGCCACGGCGTCGCGACGGGTGGGGCCGAGGGACCGAATGCCCCCGGCGTAGAACATGCCGTCGATGTCGCGCAGATAGACGACATGGGCGTGGAGTTGGCGGAACCATTGGTGAACGAGGCGAAGCGGGCCGCCGAACCTGTGCGCGCCGCCGGCAAAGGCGAAGAGGATCGTAGTTGCCCCCTCGCGCTTGACGACCTGAACGTCCGCCATCGGATCGTCGCTGAACTCCTGTTCGGCCTGGCCGGCCGGAGTGGGCGGAGCCTCTCGCAGCAGGGCGCCGATGTCGGCCGCGCCCACCTGCGGCTTCGAGTCCCCGCTCCGCACGGCGAGGGCGGCGCGCGCGGCCGCAATGGCGCCGAAGTCGATGAGGGCGTTGAC
>CAXNGA010000193.1:0-4796 GCA_964201375.1 Kaistiaceae bacterium | reverse complement strand
CCAGCCGTTCCACCGCGTGCCGGTAACGGCGCGGGCGATGGCTGAGAGCGAGCGATAAGGCCGCCCCTGCCACTCAAATCCGTCCTGCAGCACGGTGACGGTGTGCTCCACGCCCTGCCATTCCCGGATCAGCCGCGTCCCGGCAATCGGCCTGTCGTCGGCGCGCGTCCGGCGCACGACGATGTTGCCGCCATCGAGCTGCTCGCCGAGCGCTTCCAGCCGCTTGATCGTCTCGGGCTTGAGCCCGCCATAGGCCAGTTCCTGGATGCGGTAAGCGAGCCGGCTCTCGAGGAAGCGCCGGTTGTACAGCGGCGGGTCGGCGTCGAAGAGGTCCTTCCATTGCCTCCGCAGTTCCGGCGTGGGCGTCGTCTTCAACGCCGCCAGCCGGGCAAGCATCGTGTCCGTTATGGTCATGCCTTTCCACCTCCTGTCGGGGTTGCATGACCGCGTTGGGCGGGCGGGAAGTGAAGGCAACTTTCTCCATGGTCGCCAGATAGTTGGCTTGACTGGCGGGCCCGGAGTCGGACCAGGCTGGCCGCGAGAGTTCTAGCAACTTCCGCCAAACGCTCAGGGGCGCTCATGTGCCTTGGGTGGAGGGCGTTCATTCAAAATCGATCGCGCTACGGGTTCGAGTGCGATCAATCTAGCGATGGATCTTGCTCCCGGAACGCTCGGGACAAGCCGAGCGGGGCTGCGCGGATAAGTGCGGTGTCATGCGCGGATGGGCGCGCAGAGCTGAGCTGGACTATGGCCTTCACCGAGTGACGCAGTCTCGCCGCCGCCGGCCCGCCCGGAACGGTCGGGGTCAATGTTCCCGGTCAACGCGTCCCCGCTGATCCGGTCGCAACCGAGTTACTGGGCCTGGTGGTCGACCTCGGGTCGCGCTTGTGGCGCTTTGCGGCGGGGGGCGCGTCGGATTGTTCGACGAGGGCGACCGGGCTGCCCTGACACTACGGGACCGGCATCGGGCTTTCCCGGTGTCTTCATACCGGTCTTCGCAGGCGCGTGCTGATTGAGAAATTCACGGCACACCGACATCGACGTCTTGTATCCGGGCGGCGGCTTGATGCGGTTCTGGCGGGCGAGACTGTCGGCGTAGCGCGACATCGCAGGCGTTGGAGGGCGTCCTCCGCCGTCCTTTCCGACCGCGGCGCCATGCAAGGGAGGTCCCCCGGAAGCTGCGCCGTCGGTGAGCCTGCCGATGATGCGCTGGGCAACGTCGCAGACGGCATCGATCGCGCCGATCATCTCCTGCTTGCCGACCACGACATCGTCGAGCAGGCATTCGAGTTGCGCTGTCACGCCCGGGTCGACCAGCGCCGGATCGGCCTGTTCAAGAACGCCGAACAACGACAGGCCGGTCTCGGTCGGTACGATGTTCTTGCCCTGAGCCGTCAGGAAATTCTGTTTCTTCAGGCCACCTATGATCTCGGCCCGCGTCGCCGGCGTACCGATGCCCTTGGCCTCCCTGAGGCGTTCCCGCAGAACCTCGTCATCGACAAAGCGCCAAGCGTTCTGCATCGCTTCGATCAGAGTGCCTTCGTTGTAGCGCGGCGGCGGCCGGGTCTCCTTGTCCTCGATCTTGGAATCCTGCAGTCGGGCGGTCTCGCCGTTGCGCAGCGGCGGCAGCAATTGCGCCCCCTCGCCCTTTTCGTCAGCGGGTTGCCACTCCGGAAATGCTGCGCGCCAGCCAAGATCAATGGGCTGACGACCGGCGGCACGGAATTCGAAGCCACGCACGTCGAGCGTCGCGGTTGTCTGCCGATAACGAAAGTCCGGCATGACGGCGGCGAGATAGGCCCGCGCGATGACGTCGAACAGTTTCTTCTCGTCGGATGAAAGCCGCGGCCAGACCTCGCGCAATTTGTCGATCGTGTTGACGTTGGGAATGACGGCGTGATGGCTCGCACCCTCGAGCCCTTTATCGTGGAACGAACCGCTCGCACCCTTGCGAACAACTGGCGGCACGGGCACCGGGATCGCGGCGAACGACTGGCCGACCTGCAGCCCGGCCACGATCTTCGGCACGTCCGGTATCAGGCTCTGCGGGAGGTAGCGCACCTCGGCGCGGGGATAGGTGATGATCTTCTTGCCCTGGCCGTCATAGAGTTCCTGCGCCACTTCCAGCGTCTTGCTGGCCGGCCAGCCAAAGCGCGAACTGCACAGCTTCTGCAACGACGGCAGATCGTGCAGTTTGGGCGGGCCTTGCTTCTTGTCCTCGACGCGAACCCCAAGCGGGCCCTCGAAGTTGGCGGCCGCATTGACAACGGTCTCGGCAAGCCCGCGCTTGAGAATTCGCTCCTGGGGCGCGTGACGCATCTGGAACTGACCGCCTGCGACCTTCGCGGTGACGACCACCTCAAAATAGGCAAGCGGCACGAAGTTGCGGATTTCCAGCTCGCGCCTGCACACAATGGCCAACGTCGGTGTCTTCACGCGACCGACGCCGATCACTCGGTTCGCGCCTTGTCCCAGGATGACGGTCGCGGTGCGCGTCAGCGACAGGTTGTAGATCTGGTCGGCTTGGCGGCGCGCCACAGCGGCGGCGTAAAGGCGGGCATATTCGGAATTGGGTTTTGCCTTGCCGAAAGCGTCATGGATGCTTTGCGGATCTTGCGCGGTGAACAGCACCCTCATGACCTCGCCGCGGTATCTGTAATGCTCAAGAATTTCCTGACCGATCAGCTGACCTTCGCGATCGCAGTCGGTGGCGAGCCAGACCCGCCTGGCGCTACGCAGCGCCTCGCGAATCGCCTTGAGCTTGGTCGCCTTGTTGCCGCCGGCCGCCGGGCGCGTGCCATAAAGGCCCTCCGGCCTCAGAAGGATCGGCGACCAGCGTTTCCACGCCGGCACGACATCCTCCGGCTCGAGCAGGTCGAACAGATGGCCTTCAGCCGGCAGGATGTCACCGTAGCGAGAACCAATTGCCGCGCGGACGTCTTTCGCCTGGCTGGTCTTCTCCGTGATGACAATCTGATCGGCCATGACCGTCTCGTCTGGAAGATACGATTCGACAGCGCAACGGTGAGAATATAAAGTGAACATAGAGGAGTCACAAGCCGTCGTTTGACGGTTTCGCGCAAACACCAAGGGGGAGGAAATGGCCTTCGGAACACTGATCCGCAGGGAGCGTGAGGAGCGGCAGATGACGCTCACCGAGCTTGCGCGGCAGGTGGATGTCTCGATCGCGTACCTGTCGCGGATCGAGCGGGAACGGGAGAATCCACCGCCCGACCGGCTGGTCGCCGCGCTCGCCCGCGCCCTTCGCCTGCCGGCGGATGACCTGTTCGCCGCGGCGCGGCGGCTCCCTCCGGACCTCCGGGCCCGCACCGATGAAGTCATCGCCGTCTACCGGCAGCAGCAGACCGCCCGGAGGGGCTCATGACGCTCGAGGTCGTCTACCCCTATCACCGCGCCAGTCTCGAACCGCGACCGATGAAGGCGCAGCAGATCTGGAGCGTCGCGGAGCAGGTCCGGCGACAGCTGACGCTGCGGCGGCGGGTTCCGTGCCTCGACCTCGACCGCCTGGTCCGGGCCGCCGGCAGCATCATGGTCAACGGCGCCGCCATCGCCACGCACTGGGACCTGGACCGCGTGATCCACGATGCCGAGGGACGTGAAGCGCTCGGTGTCACGGAGGCCGATCCGGCACTGCCCGGCATCGTGCTGATCAGCCTGAATGCATCGCTCATTGCGGACCGCGACTATCTCCACCGCTCGACGCTGGCGCATGAGTTCGGCCACGCCCTGTTCGACGGCCCGTCGATGCTGCGTCAGGCCGGCGAGCCTGCCTTCGCCATGGTGACGCCGGACGAGGGACATCTCGCGACATCGAGCGGGCGCGACGGAATCGACTGGCGGGAGTTCCGCGCCAACGAGTTCATGGGTGCCCTTCTGGCGCCCCGCGCGCTCCTGCATCGCGAACTGGTTCGGCTCGCGGTGACGCTCGGTCTGCCCCTCGTGGACGCCGGGGAAGACCAGCCGGTGCTGCGCGCTGATGCCGATCCGTTCCGGGTCGAGCAGTTGCTCCTGGACCTGGCCGAGCGGTTCGGCGTTTCCCCCTCGCTCATCGAATACCGCATCCGGCGGTACGCCCTGGTTCAGTAAGGGCCCGCCCGCGGACGATCGCACTGTCGCCCGCCTTGTCGATTTGACGTGAAGACGTAATGGAGCACGATCGTGCCTCTGCCTCAGAAGCGCTGGTTCAGGATTGCCGATGTCGCGAAGCGCTGGGCCATCCCACCATCGGATATCGAGGACTACGCCCTCGACGAACTCCTCGAGCTGGCGGTGTTCGTCGTCGATGTCCCGGCCGAGGCCGGCAGCTGGGAGCCCGGGCCACACGGCGACCTCCCGCTGCTTCAGGACCAGCCGATCCTCAACGGCCCGCAACCGCTGCCGCGTGCAAGCCTCCTCGAGATATTCCGGGGCGGCGAGTCGGAGGTGCGGGCTTTTCGAACGACGTCGCCACACACGTTTCTGCATGTCGCGCCCGGCGTGCCGGCGCTCGTCGCACGGCGTGACGATCTGATCGTCACCCGTTCGGAGCGCGACCGCTTCGAGGGCGAGCATCGCTTCGTTGACATGCCGGCTGAGGCGGCGGCGCCGGCCGCCAGCGTTTGGCACAGCGACGACTTCAGCAGCGCCCGCATTGCGGGAGAGTGGCACAGCTTCGGTCCGAAGCAGGCCAAGGTCCTCCGCCTTCTGAAGGCGGCGGCCGAGAGCGACAGCCCCTGGCAGGACGGCAAGCGGCTGCTCGGCGAGGCGGACGCGTCGACGGGACGGCTGATCGACCT
>CAXNGA010000192.1:0-4818 GCA_964201375.1 Kaistiaceae bacterium | reverse complement strand
AGTCATATCGTCGGACATGGCGGGGGTGGCCGGCTCGATCAAGCGGAAAAGGGATGGTGTCGACACCCATTACCTACGCTAAATCAAAGGCTTATGCCACTCTCGCCACCTCTCTTGCCCGCCTCCCGGTGAATAAGACGGGCTAGCTTTGATCCGACCAAACGGATGGACGGCCGCGCCGCTGGTTCTCGCCACCGCGTCCCCGCGGCTAGGGGAGGCGATTCTGGTGCTCGGCTACCCACTCGCGGAGATACTCGCGCAAAGCCTCAACGTTACCCAGGGGATCGTCTCCTCGATGGTCGGCCCGGGCAACGACAGCCGGCTGCTGCAGATCTCCGCCGGCGTGAACCCAGGCAACTCGGGCGGTCCGCTGCTGAATGACGCTGGGCAGGTGGTCGGTGTCGTATCGGCGCGGCTTAACGACCGCGTCGTGCTTGAGGCCGCCGGCGCGTTGCCGGCAACGGTCGCCTTTGCCGTCAGGCGTGAGGTCATCCTCGCGTTCCTGGCTGCACAAGGCGTCCAGCCGGCCTACGACGGCCGCCCGGAGCGACTTCCGAGCACCGCCGACATCGCGGCGCGCGTGGGGCCGTCGATCGTCCCGCTATCATGTATTTCTACGCAGTGAGGGTCGTTCTCGCGCTCGCTGCAACTGCATTGCTCGCATCCCCGGCCGTCGCTGCAGAGACGATCGCTGGTCCCGCTGTCGTGGTGGACGGCGACACGCTGCGGATCGGGCAGGAGCGCATTCGGTTGATTGGCATCGACGCTCCGGAAGCCGGCCAGGAGTGCGCCGCGGTCGGTGGCGGGACATGGGCCTGCGGTGAGGCCGCAACGCTGATCCTTGGCGTGCTGATCGCCGGTCAACTCGTCATCTGCGGCTGGGAAATCCGGGACCAGTACGACCGTGCGCTGGCGATGTGCATGACCAGCAGCGGGATCGAACTCAACCGGCGCATGGTCGAGGCCGGCTACGCATGGGTGTATCTATCAGGCGACTACGTCACCGCCGAGGCGGAGGCTCGCGCGGCGGGTGTCGGTGTGTGGCAGGTGCCGACGCAGACCGCCGCGGACTATCGCCGGGCCGAGCAGGCCGCGGTGGTGGCCGGCCAACCTCTGCCGCCCGATGCCAACTGCATCATCAAGGGCAACATCAACGCTGCAGGCGACCGGATCTTCCACGAGCCCGGGACGCCAGCATATCCCGACACGGTGATCCGGGTGGAGCAGGGGGAGCGCTGGTTCTGTTCGGCTGACGATGCGATTGCCGCTGGCTGGAGGAGAACAAGAGGATGAGCGCGCGCGGGATTCTGGTCGGCGGGATCGTCGCTCTGTTGGCCGAGGTAGCGTCGGCACAGCCCATGACCTTCGAGCAGCGCGGGACCGGCGGCAACTGCTCCACATGCCAGTGGATTGCTGCGGAAGGGGAAATAGGTACGGAGACCTACCGCGCACTGGAGGTCTATCTCTACGAGCACGGCGGGGGCCGCTACATCGTTCTCGACTCGCCTGGGGGGAATCTCTTTGGCGGCCTCCTTCTGGGCGAGGTGATCCGCAACGCTGGCTTGACGACGCGCATCGGGCGAACGGTCCCGGATATCGGGAACTTCCATCGCACCGTGGCGGGCTCCTGCTTCTCGGCGTGCGCCTTTGCCTTCCTCGGGGGTGTCGAGCGCGATTTCGACGGTCGGCTCGGCTTTCACCAGTTTTTCGACGAGGCTGCTCTGGCCCAACCTGAGCTGCCGCGCTTCAATGCCATCGACTTCTCGACCAACCAACTGGTGACCGGGATCATCCTTGAGTACGTCGTTCGGATGGGCGTGGACGCCCGTGTTGTGGCGTTGGCAAGCAGGACCCCGCCAAATGCGATCTATGAGCTATCGCTGGCTGAGGCGGAGGAACTTCGCGTCTCCTGGCGTCCGAACGACTTCAGGCCCTGGCAGATTGAAGCCTACGGCGATGGCCTGGTCGCCTTCTCGAAGTCGTACGACGAGCATCTCACGCTGACGCTGTACTGCGCGAACGGCCGGCGCGCCTTGCTGTTCACAGAGGACATGACCGTCGCCTCGCCAGGACAGCATCGGGTCTTCTTTCCCGAGGCGATCACAGGGGCCCGCGCGATCGACGTCCTGGGCACGACGGTGGCGCCCGCGGCCATCCGGGTGGTTGAGGATGGCGAAGCTACGCGGGTGACGTTTTCGCTTCCGGAGGGCTTCGTGGCGGGTGCGTCATCCCAGATTTCGAACATCAACCACGCGCCGCACGTTTACTGGTTTGGGGTGCAGGCGAGTGGCGAAGGTCTCGCCGTGAATGCAGCTCTAGCCTTTCGCAACTGCATCTGATTGGGCGAGGAAAGCAGACGTGCAGGTTATTCGCTCTGCAATATTTTTCCTGATCTCAGCATTCGCCATCGGTGACGCGGACGCGATGGATTTCAGGATTGAACAACTGAATATCGACAACACAGTTGTTTCGGTTGTGGCTGCGTCAGGACCAATTGAAGAGGGGGACGCCGAGCGCCTGCTGACGGCGGCTCTGAGTGTTGGTGACCGGATTCTGCTGTTAAGCAGCCCCGGCGGGAGCGTCTCCGCCGCTCTCGCGCTCGGGGCCGTCATATCGAGCCAGCGCTACTCAGTTGTTGTTGTCGGATCGTGCGCTTCGGCGTGCGCATCGATCCTTTTCCCGGCCGGGGAAAGGTCTGTTCTCGCCGATGGAGGCAGGCTCGGGTTCCATTCCTGCTACGACACTCGAACGAGGGTGATTGTTGACTGGTGCAACGAAGATATTGCCCGGTTCAACGCGACTCAGGGGTTCCCCTTCGGTTCGGTCCGCGCCTTCATGGATGCCGCTGGGCCAGACGAAATCGGATGGATGACGGAGATTACTGCTCGATGCTTCGGTTATTACCGAGACTTGGATGCTCCGACGAAGCCGGACTTTCCTGACAAACCCTGTGTAGACGCATTGATAATCCTGGCCGCGAACAACGTGAGGTCGGACGGGCCGATCGGACCGAGCTTCGACTGCGCGAACGCCTCCAATCAGATCGAGTTTCTCTTTTGCGCCGATCGCGAGCTGATGTTCGTCGATGCCATCATGGGCGACCTTTACGCGTTCTTTCGCGGCCGCCTCACAGGATCCGCACGGGCGGCCTTTACGCAAAGCCAAATTGAATGGATCCACGCGAGAAACAACGACTGTGAACGGCTGTTCGCTGCCAGTCCGACATATCAGTCGACTCGTGATGCAGCCCTCTGTCTGTCCGACTACAATCAACACCGTATGCAGTCTTGGATAGCGCCCTACTTTGCCGGCGCGTTCCGATGAGCGGAAGTCTCTGTACCGTGATCCGGGTGGAGCAGGGCGAGAGGGGGTTCTGCACCGCGGACGAGGCGGTCGCCGCAGACTGGAGGAGACCGAGGGGATGAAGAGCGGGGCGTGGTCGCGTTGGATCTTTCGTCTTGCGCCGGTGGTCGCATCTCTGGGCTTTGGGCTCGCGCTGTCAGTGCCGGCAGCCGCCCAATCGACTGTCTTGTTCTGCGTGAGTGACGCGTCGATCGTGAGGGTCGAGTTCACCCCCGGCATTTCGAGCGTGTTCCTCAACGACCTAGATCTCCCTGCCTCGCGCGGCCTCGATCCGACGACTCCCGGGCCGTTCGTCACGCGCCTCGGAAATACCGTGGTCGATTACGAACTCATCCGTCGCGGTCAGGGCTGGAACCTGACTACGACAAGGATCCGGCTCCCGTTGGGGACGCCAGTTGCGAGCACCGGCGAATGCCGATCTATCGCGGCGTTGGAAACGCTTCCCCGTATGCTGTTCAAACCAGTCCCACTGTCGGCCGACGCGGGCAGTCCGCCGCTTGAGGCGATTATCGCCGCCGCCGACCCGGTCGCGGGTGCGGCCGCCGCCGGCCAGTGCGCCGGCTGCCACACCTTCACCGGGGGTGGCCCACACGGCTTCGGCCCGAACCTATGGGACGTCATCGGCTCGCCGGCCGGTGGCAAGCCGCGCTTTGCCTACTCCCCCGCCATGCAGGCCCAGAACGCCGCCGGCGAGACCTGGACGCTCGAGCACTTCGACGCCTTCATCCACAACCCACAGGATGCCGTCCCGGGCACGACCATGCCGTTCGGCGGCGTGGCTGACGACACGGAACGCCACGACATCGTTGCCTACTTCCGCACGCTGTCGAACGACCCCGTGCCGCTGCCCGCAGCTGCTGCCGTGGCTCCCGTCACGGCTGAGACGCCGGCTATCACCCTCGCCTTCGAGGATGTCGGCAATCCGACGCTCCTCACGGCGGTCGCCAATGGTGACGTCGCCGCTGGCGAGCAGGTTGCCATGCAGTGCGCCGGCTGCCACAGCCTTGGCGAAGGCGAGGCGAACCGCTTCGGCCCGAACCTCTACGGCCTCGTCTACCGTGTCGTCGGCACCCATGATGGCTTCACCTACTCGCCGGCCCTCGCGGCGCTCGGCGGCCAGGGCGCCGTGTGGACCTATACCGGGCTCGACGCCTTCCTCACCAACCCGCAGGTTGCGATCCCCGGCAACACGATGCCGTTCGGCGGCATTGCCGACGCCGCACAGCGCGCGAACCTAATCGCCTATCTCCGGTCGCTTGCCGCTGCGCCAACCCCCGCCGCTGCGACGTCGGCGGCAATCGCGGTGGATACGACGATGCTCCTCGGCGACTGGGCACCGGATGCCGCGACCTGTTCCCAGGGGATTGTGATGACCGTCGGCAACAACGGCCTCGGCGGTGCCGCGCTCGGGGTGGCCCAGTGCGTCATCAACACCCGCACGCGCGAGGGCGATGC
>CAXNGA010000191.1:0-4820 GCA_964201375.1 Kaistiaceae bacterium | reverse complement strand
CGCCCGCCATGATGCCGGCGCGCGCCGCCGGCGTGTCGTCGATCGGCGAGACGACGGTGACCACGCCGTTTTCCTGCGTCACCTCGATGCCCAGGCCGCCGAATTCACCACGTGTGGTGAACTGCATGTCCAGGAAGGCGTCTGGCACGAGGTAGGTGGAATGCGGGTCGAGCGACTGCACCATGCCGGCGATGGCCGCCTGGATGAGCGCCGCTTCGTCGACCTCGTCCACATAGTCGGCGAGGATGCGTTCGAAGATCTCACCGAAGAGGTTGAGCTGCCGATAGGTTTCGGACGCCTGGGCCTGCGCTGGAGTGCCCGCGAAGAACGACTGCCGCGACAGGCCAAGAAGGGCCGCCGCAACGAAGATCGCCCCTGCGATGAGATAAGTCGCCTTGCGAGACATCCACGAACCTTCCTGTCAGTACGGGTGGGCCCACCACGGGCCAGGATCGATCGATTCCCCGTCCTTGCGGAATTCCACATAGAGCAGCGGTCGGGCCGCTCCCAAATCTGCGCCAGCAGCGCCAGCCACCTGCACGGCATCCATTGCCGCCACAGGCTCGCCAGCCAGCACGAACTGGCCGTTCTGCACGTCGATGCGCTGCATGCCCGACAGAACGATACGGTATCCGTCGCCCGCATCGATAATCAATAGATTGCCATAAGAGCGGTACGGTCCGGCAAACTCGATCCATCCATCTGCCGGCGCGGAAATGCGCGCACCGGGCCGGGTCGCGATCGTCATGCCCTGCGCGAGGCCGCCGAAGCCGTCGGCCGCGCCGTATCCGGTAACGAGATCGCCGCTCGCCGTGCGCGGCAGCCGGCCGCGCAGCGTCCGGAACGCGACGGAGGGCGAGATGCGGTCGGCGGGGTTGAGGAAGTTGGGCGGCCCCGGCTCGATCGGCACGAAGGCGAACTCCGGCCCGGCCGCTGCCGGCGGCCGATTGGCGGCAGCGACCGCGACGATCAACTCTCCGAGAGTCTGGGCCTGCGCCGCGAGCGTGCCCGCGCGTCCCTGCTCGGCGGCAAGCGTCTCCTGCGTCTGGTTCATGCTGCGCTGGCGCTCGGCCACCAGGAGTTCGAGCCGTTCGCGCTCGTCGGCAAGGTCGGTCGCGGTAGCGACGAGGCGATCGCGCTCCGCCGCATGCTCCTCGCGCAGCGCCACCAGGCGCTCGATGTCGGCAACGAGCGCCTCTGCCTCGCCACGCAACTCCGGCACCACCGCGCCGAGGAGGATGGCGCTTCGGACCGCGGCGAGGGCATCGCCGGGCTGGACGACGATCGCAGGCGGCGGCGCGCGGCCCATCCGCTGCAGAACCGCCAGCACCTCGGCCAGCACGTCGCGGCGCGCGGCCAGCGACCGGCGCAGCACATCCTCGTCCGCGAGGAGCGCCACCATGCGCTGTTCGGCCTCGTCGATCCCGGTCTCGAGGGCCTGGACGCGCTGGTTCGTCTCGATCAGTTCCCGGTTGAGCCCGGCCCGATCCTGATCGAGCGCAGCGATCTCCGCCTCGAGCTCGCGCTGGCGGTCGGCGGTCACTGCGATCTCGGCCGTGATCGCCTGCAGCTCGGCGCGCCACTGGGCCTCGCCCGGCGCCTCCTGGGCCGCGGCCGGCACGCCGAGCGCCGACGCAAGCAGCATCGCGGCGAGTGCAGAGCGGAGCGGACGCCTCATTGCGGAGCGGATGCCTCTGGCGTCGGCGGATCGGCCGCCGGCGCGCGTCGTCTGGAAGGCGATTGCGGCGTCGTGACGACGGCCGGCTCACGCCCGGTGATAGGGATGACCGGACAGAATGGTTACCGACCGGTAAATCTGCTCCGCGAGCATGGCCCGCACGAGCTGGTGCGGCCACGTCATCGCGCCGAAGGCGATGGACTGCCGCGCGTCCCGGACGAGGTCGGCATCGAGTCCGTCGGGCCCGCCGATGACGAAAGCAAGATCGGCGACGCCATCGTCCCGAAGCCGGGCAATCCGGCGCGCAAAGGCATCGCTGGTGAGCACGTCGCCGCCTTCGTCGAGGGCAAACAGCGCCGCGCCAGCAGGGACTACGCCACGGATGGCGGCAGCTTCCTCGCGCTGGCGGTCAGGGGCGCGCGCCGCGCGGCTTTCCGGAACCTCGCGGATCGCAAGCGACAGGCCGAGCGCTGCGCCGGCCTTCGCGGCACGGTCGGCATAACGCTCGACGAGCGCGCGCTCGGCGTCAGGCTTCAGCCGGCCGACCGCCGCGACCAGGAGGCGCAACGCCATCGGCAGTCCTGCCTCCGCTCAGACCAGCGGCGGGCCCGGAATCGCGTCCGCCTGCCACATCTTCTCGAGGTTGTAGAACTGCCGGACCTCGGGACGGAAGATGTGGATGATGATGTCGCCGGCATCGACCAGCACCCAGTCGCAATGCGGCTGGCCTTCGACCCGGGGCGTGGGCTGGCCCGCATCCTTGAGGTCCGAGACGAGGCGTTCCGCAATGGCGTTGACGTGCCGGTTCGAGCGCCCGGAGGCCACGACCATGTGGTCGGCCATCGGGCTCCTGCCGGTGATGTCGATTGTGACGATGTCCTCGGCCTTGGCTTCATCAAGGCTTTCGAGGACGAGGTTGAGGGCGTCCGGGTTTTGGAGACTCCGCAGTCCCGGGGCCGCGGCATGGGCGGTTGGCGCCGTGCCAGGCTGCAATGCAGATGTCAGCGGTCGATCCTCGTTCGTCGGGCTTGCCGGGCGCAGGTGCCCCGCAGCGAGCCCAAGATAGGATCGATCCGGCAACGGTTTCAAGACGATCGTTCGCGCAGGGCCGTCCGGAGTAGGGTCGAAGAGAGATTCACGCGCGGGCCGGACAGGAAAACCAGCGCCGGCGGACGGCGCGCGGGGACGCTGGTCGCATCCCTTTCGGGCACGCGCCACCGCGCGAGCCGGCGCGCTGCCGGGGACACGAGTGCCGCCCTTGTCGCCCGTGGCCGGTCGGCCACCGCAATCGGCAACGATGACGCGATTTCCTCCCAGTCGCGCCAGCGGTGGAAGCCGGCAAGGCTGTCAGCCCCCATCAGCCAGACGAATCGGACCCCCGGCGCGTGACGAAGGAGCCAGCGGAGCGTGTCGGCGGTGAAGGTGGTGCCGATCGCGGCCTCGATGCCCGAGACCGCGATCCTGGGATGGCGGGCGACCAGCGCAGCGCCTGCAATGCGCGCCGCAAGGCCCTGCGAGGGCCTCCCCTTGAGGGGGTTGCCCGGCGAGACCAGCCACCAGACGCGGTCCAGCCGGAGCTTCCGGAGCGCCTTGAGGCTGAGGGCCCGGTGCCCCGAATGGGCCGGGTCGAACGAGCCGCCGAGCAGACCTATGCGAAGGCCGGGGCGATGGGGCGGAAGCCGCAAGAGGTCAGGGCGCCGGGGTGACGGGCGTCGCCTCGATCGCGCCCCTGGCGACCAGCCAGTCATAGACCTCGTAGCCGATGCGATCCTGGTCGGACGGGCTGAGATGCCGCGCTGCCTCGGTGACCGCCTCGATGATCGGGCCGCCGGGCTGCTGGTTCGCCAGCACCTGTGCGGTGAGGAACCAGCGGAAGCTCTCGATGGCGCTGACGGTCACGCCCTGGCCGGCCCGGTAGGCGACCCCGAGGGTATACATCGCCGGTACGTAGAGCTGCTCGGCGGCAAGCTGCATCATCTCGATGGCGCGGACGAAATCCTGCGGGACACCCCGCGCATTGGCATAGGCAAGGCCCACCTGGTACTGCCCGGCGGCATTGCCCTGCCCGGCGGCCAGATTGAACAGGCGGTTCGCCTCGGCGTCGTCGGCCGGCACGCCCTCGCCGTTCCGGTAGCGGATGCCGAGCGAGACCTGCGCCACGGCAAACCCCTGGTCGGCCGCGAGGCGATAATAACGCGCCGCCTCCTCTAGGTTCCGTGCGGTGCCGGTGCCAGTGAAGTACAGCGATGCCAGCTCGACCTGCGCTTCGGGGGCGCCCTGTGCCGCGGCGGCGGAGACGAGGCGGAATGCTTCGGCGGGGTCTTCGGTCACGCCTCTTCCTTCACGATAGAGCTGGCCGAGGATGAGCTGGACGGCGGCATCGCCCGCTTCTGCCAGAGGCCGCAGGATGTCGACGGCTTCCGCGGCGCGGTCAAGTTCGAGCAGCGCGACGGCGGCTGCCGCATCGTTCTGCTGCGCGAGAGCGGGCGTACCCGCAAGGAGCGCCGCGGCGAGCGCCGCAGCCAGGACTTTTCGAGCCATCATGGGTTTCCTCCGGCGAGCGTTGCCATTCCGGTCTCGTCAGGGCCGGATCTGGCCGTTGCCACGGACACGGTACTTGAAGATCGTGAGCTGTTCGACGCCGATCGGCCCGCGCGCATGGAGCTTTCCGGTCGCAATGCCGATTTCCGCCCCCATCCCGAACTCGCCGCCATCGGCGAACTGGGTCGACGCGTTGTGCAGCACAATGGCGCTGTCGACGCGGTCGAGGAAGCGCTCTGCCGTTGCCGCGTCGTCCGTCACGATGCTGTCGGTGTGCTGCGAGCCGTAGCGGGCAATGTGCTCGATGGCGCCGTCGACCCCGTCCACGAGCTTCGCGGAGATGATCGCGTCCAGATACTCCGTCGACCAGTCGGCTTCGGTGGCGGGCTCGAGGCCGTCGACGAGGCGCTGCAGTTCGAAATCGCCCCGTACCTCGCAGCCGGCGGCCTTGAGCGCGCTCACGAGCGGCCCGAGATGGGTCGCGGCCACCGCGCGGTCGACCAGCAGCGTCTCGGCCGCACCGCACACACCGGTGCGCCGCATTTTTGCGTTGACCACGATGCGGGCTGCCATCTCGATGTCCGCAGCCCTGTCGACATAG
>CAXNGA010000190.1:0-4846 GCA_964201375.1 Kaistiaceae bacterium | reverse complement strand
ATGTTCTTCCACACCGACACGGCGGACTCGCCCTGGACGGTGGTGAAGTCGGACGACAAGAAGCGCGCGCGGCTGAACGCCATGCGCTACGTCCTGCACTCGCTGCCCTACACCGGCAAGGACATCGACCGCGTCGGCTCCGTGGACGGCCTGCTGGTCGGCCGCGCCAACATCATCCACGAACGCGGCGAGCACGATCTGTCGTCGGGGCGCTACGTCTGATCGGGTTTCGGCGGTCGGTCTGGCGGCGGGAACCCGAAGGCGTTTCCATGCGTGATCGCGGTCCGCCTGCGCGAAACGCCCGGCGGGGATGTCGGCGCGCCGGCAACCCGGTCGCAGGCGTCCGGTCGCTGGTTCCCGGGGCGGGTGGCGGCGACACTCGGCGCAGGGGTTCGCGAGAACCGTTGCGGCCCGTGACCCCGCCGCGGTAAGGCGGGCCTCCGGGCGGCGGAGTGGGCAGCATCGCGGCGTCCTGCACTGCGCCAGCGGTTTTCGCTGGAAGACGACCCGATCGGGTAGCGCAGACGGTGGCGCGATGCCATGTAGTCGCCAGTGGAGCGGGTCTTTGGCCGGCTGACCTTGCCGGCGCTTCCGTTGGTCCGGCTGCCTGCAGGGCATGCGAAGAAGGCTCGCGGAATGGCGCTGGACAAGGAAAGCTCGAGCCCCGGCGGTGCGGGTGGCGCCGGGCCGGCACGCACGCCGGCCCCGGCCGTGACGCGCGAGCCGCCGGGCCGCGACGGGATGCCGGGCGCGGCGCCGACGAGGGGGCCGAGTCTTCTGGGGCTGTTGAGGCCCTATCGCGGCTGGATCGGGCTCCTGATCTTCTTCACCGTCGCCAGCAACGCGCTCAACCTCGTGACGCCGCGCCTCATCGCGCGCGGGATCGATGGGGCGGCAAGCCCGCAGTTCAACCTGACCGGCCTTGCGATCGAGTTCGTCCTGATCGCGCTCGGGGCGTTCGTGTTCACCTACCTGCAGAGCATCGTGCAGACGTTTGCCGCGGAAAAGGCGGCGAGCGACCTCAGGCTGAACCTGATCGGCAAGATCGGCGAGCAGGACTTCGCCTACGTCCAGACGCAGACCCCGGCCAGGCTGCTGACGAACCTGTCGTCGGACGTCGATGCGGTGAAGAACTTCATCGCCCAGGCGATCTCCTCGATCATCTCGTCGGCGTTCCTCATCGTCGGCGCCGCGGTGCTCCTCCTCCTCATCGACTGGCGCCTCGCCCTGGTGGTGCTCCTCGTGATCCCGGTGATCGGGCTGACCTTCGGGTACGTGCTCGGGCGGGTGCGCAAGCTGTTCCTGGAGGCCCAGGGAGCGATCGACTGGCTCAACAAGGTCATCAACGAGAGCATCCTCGGCTCCTCGCTCATCCGGCTCGTCAACTCGCAGGCGCGCGAACACGACAAGTTCGTCGCCGCCAATGCCGAGGCGCGCGACATCGGCATGAAGATCCTCCGCCTCTTTGCCGCGCTCATCCCGATCATCATCTTCTCGACCAATCTCGCCACCCTCGCCATCGTCGCGCTCGGCGGTCATTTCGTGATCTCGGGCGGCATGACGCTCGGCGATTTCGCCGCGTTCAACTCGTACCTGGCGATCCTCATCTTCCCGATCATCATCATCGGGTTCATGAGCAACGTCGTTGCCCAGGCGAGCGCGTCCTACGCGCGCATCTCGGTGGTGCTGAATGCGCCTGCGCCCAGACCCACGGGAACGCTCGACGTCGAGCTCCGCGGCGACATCGAGGTCGAGCATCTCACCGTCCGCTACGGCCAGCGCGAGGCGCTGAGCAACGTGTCCTTCCGCATCGCCGCCGGAACGCGCACGGCGATCATCGGCCCCACCGCCGCGGGCAAGACGCAGCTCCTCTACGCCATGACCGGGTTGATCGAGCCGCAGGAGGGGAGCGTGCGCTACGACGGGCGGGCGATCACCGAATACGACAAGAAGGCGCTCTACCGGCAGCTCGGGCTCGTCTTCCAGGACAGCGTGACCTTCAACCTCACGCTCCGCGAGAACATCGCCTTCTCGAACGCGGTCGACGATGCGAGCCTCCAGAAAGCCATCGACACGGCAGAGCTCGGCGACTTCATCAACACGCTGCCGGAACGGCTCGACACGGTGATCTCGGAGCGAGGCACATCACTGTCCGGCGGGCAGAAACAGCGGATCATGCTGGCGCGGGCGCTCGCGTTCAATCCCCGCATCCTCCTTCTCGACGACTTCACCGCAAGGGTGGACCTCCCGACCGAGAAGAAGATCCTCGAGAACGTCCGCCGCAACTATCCCGGAATCACCCTCGTCTCCGTGACCCAGAAGGTCGCCCCGGTCGAGGACTACGACAAGATCATCCTCCTCATGGAGGGGATCGTCCTTGCCACCGGCACCAACGCCGAGCTGTCGGCGACGTCGCCGGAATACGCCCAGATCAAGCTCTCCCAGCAAAGCACCGAGAACTATGGACTACCGGCTTAACACCGCGGCTGCGGCCTCGAAGGAGCCGGTACGGCGCTCGGTCGGACGGCTCGTCCCGCTGATGAAGGGCGAGGGTCTTCGCGTCGCTCTGGCATTCGCAGCCATCACCGTCACCTCGGTGATCACGCTGCTGACGCCGCTCGTCATCAGCCATGTCGTCGACACCTACATCGTCGCCCGCGACTATGGCGGCGTGTTCCGATGGTCGGCGATCCTCCTCGGCCTGTTCCTGGTCGCGCTCGGCTCGAGCTACCTGCAGAGCCGGACGATGGGCGGCGTCGGCCGCCGCATTCTCTTCAACCTCCGCAACACGCTGTTCGTGAAGCTTCAGGAGCTGCCGGTCGCCTTCTTCAACCAGAACAAGTCGGGCGATCTGATCTCCCGCATCAACAACGACACCGACAAGCTGAACCAGTTCTTCGCCCAGGCGCTCCTCCAGTTCCTCGGCAACGCCTTCCTCATCGTCGGGGCGGGCATCTTTCTCCTCGTCCTGGACGTCCGCCTCGGCGCTGCGGCGCTCGCGCCGGCGGTCCTGGTGATCGTCGTCACCCAGCTCATCGGCGGCTGGGTGAAGCGGACGAGCTTCACGAGCCTCCAGACACTCGGCGGCCTGTCGGGCGAGATCCAGGAGAGCCTTGCCAACTTCAAGGTGATCGTCGCCTTCAACCGGATCGATTACTTCCGGTCTAGGTTTGCTGCGGCCAACCTGGCGAACTACAGCGCCTCGATCCGCGCGGGTGTTGCCAGCAACATTTTCGTCCCGCTTTACGGGCTCGCCTCGGCGCTCGGGATCGCGACCGTCATCATCTACGGTCTCCTGCTGATCCGGGACGGCTCGCTCACCATCGGCCTTCTGATCGCATTCCTGCTCTACGCCAACAGCTTCTACCAGCCGCTCCGCCAGCTCGCGGCGATCTGGTCGTCGCTGCAGCTCGCGCTCGCCGGCCTGGACCGCGTGTCCGAAGTGCTCTCGCTCCGATCGGACATGGCGATCATCCCGTCGCCACCCGTGGCCTCCGATGCGGTCCTCGCGTTCGAAGACGTCACGTTCCGCTATCCCGGGATGGCAGGCGACGTCATCCGCCATGCGAGCTTCGAACTGGAGCGCGGCAAGACCTACGCCTTCATCGGACCGACCGGCGGCGGCAAGACGACGACCGCCTCGCTGATGGCGCGGCTCTACGATCCCAACTCAGGCCGCATCCTCCTCGAAGGGCGCGACGTCCGCTCCTACGAGCCGGCCGAGCGCGCCGCAAGGATCGGCTTCATCCTGCAGGAGCCGTTCCTGTTCACCGGGACGGTCCGGGACAACATCCGCTACGGCAACACCGACAGCGACGGCATCGCAGACGACCGGCTCCTCGCGCGGCTCGACGAGCTGGGCCTCTCGGCCCTCCTCGATCGCTTCGAGGATGGGCTCGACACGAAGGTGACGTCGGCCGGCGACAGCATGAGCCTCGGCCAGAAGCAGCTCATCGCCTTCATCCGCGCCGCGCTCCGGAGCCCCGACCTCCTCATCCTCGACGAGGCGACGGCGAACATAGACACCGTCACGGAGCAGCTCCTCCAGGCGATCCTCCGGAAGCTGCCCGCGCGGACGACGCGGGTCATCATCGCCCACCGGCTCAACACCATCGAAAGCGCCGACGAGATCTTCTTCGTCAACGCCGGGGCAGTGGTGCGCGCCGGGTCGATGGAGAACGCAGTCGCAATGCTGCGTGCCGGCGCGCGTGCGAGTTGAAGGCGCGCGCGGGGGCGGCGCGCAAATCCACAGCCACGCGACGACCCCGCTGCTTCCGGCGGGCGCCAGCTATGATAGACTCGCGCCATGAAGCGACGTTATCGCGCCCCGATCCTGTGGTCCGGTCTGGGGGCCGTGGTTGTACTGGCCTATGTGCTCAGCCAGCCCGTGCCCATCCCGATCGACGGCTACCGCGCGCCGGAAACCACCACCGCGGCGACGACCGCCGCCGAAGCGACCCCGGCCGACACCCTGGCCGCCGGGGCACCAGTCGTCGCCGACGTCGCGGGAGCGCCAGCTGCGGCCGAGGCGCCTCCTGCCCTGACGATGTCGCAAGAGCCGTTCGCGGCGGCACCACCGGCTGCAACAGCGGCAGCGCCCGTCGCGCCGCCAACGGAGACGCTGTACGTCTCCGCCACCTCGCTCAACCTTCGCGCGGCGCCCGCGGCCGGGGCTCCGGTGCTCGAACTGCTGCCCTGGGGAACGCCCGTCAATGCGGTCGGGTCGGTCGAGGGATGGCGCGAAGTCATCAATGCGGCGACCGGCACGCGCGGCTGGATGTCGGCCGAGTATCTCGCGACCACGCCACCGGCTGGTGCGGCTGCCGCCACGCCGCCCGCCCCCGCA
>CAXNGA010000189.1:0-4917 GCA_964201375.1 Kaistiaceae bacterium | reverse complement strand
CGAACCCCGTCGTCCTGTCCGACGCCGAAATGGCGGCGATCCTGACCGCGCGCCTCTAGCGGCAGCGGTTCAGCGCATCCTCGATGCCCGACCAGACGGCGGCTGCGGGGACGATGAAGGACTTTCTCACCAGCGTGTAGGCGAGGCTGCCCGCCGCGGGGTCGAAGGTGAAGTCCAGCCGGACGGTGTAGAGGCTCGATGCGGTCACCGCGGTGCCGGAAAGCCCGTCCGCACTCTCGTAGACGGTGCCGTGCTCGGTCGAACTCGACGCCTTCACGCACTCGAAGATCCCCGGCGTGACGGCGGAGAAGGTCCGTCCGTCCGCGGCGAGGGCCGTGGTCGTTCCCGCGGCGACGAAGGCAGCCGCCATGAAGGCGGGGGCGAGGCGGGACGGATAGGTGGACATGTTCCTGGGACCCGGGCGAGGTAGTTCCTGCCGTCAGGTAACGTCCCGCAGATGGCGGATGGATGAAGAAGCCGCGCCGAATTCAAGGCAGACGGCCAGTTCTGAGCGCGGCACCCGTGCGCCCACTGCATGGCGCTGCCGCAGCGTGCCCGCGCGGGCCACCGGGGGGTGCAGGGAGTCGCCGGCGTGCCCGCCCGATCCAGGCGCCGGCCGGGGAATGACGTTGCATCCCGGCGGGAATCCGGGGGCGTGGGCGGTGACCCGCACCCAGTGCCAGCGCGGTCGCGAGACGGGGCTGCGGTTGGCACGCCGCCGCCGCTCCGCTAAGCAGGTTGGCAGCACGACCGGAACGGGATTCCTCACGCCGTGACACCAATCGACGAGACCCTTCGCCGAACACCGCTCGAGACTGCAGGGCCGGACATCGTCGCTGAGGATTTCGGGGGCGAGATCGTCGTCCTCAACCTTGCCAACGGCAGGTATTTCTCCCTCCCCGGCCTCAGCGCCGATATCTGGCGCGACCTTGCAGAGGGCTGCACGCCGGGTTCCCTGGTCGAGTCTGCCATGACAGTGGGTGTTGCGATGGCGGAGGCCGTTGAATCGATCGCCGCGGCGCTGGTGGCGGAGGGCCTTCTGCGCCCGCGGGAAACGCCCGCCACGAGCCCCCTGCCGAAGGCGAGATTTGCCGGCGTCGAGACGCTGCCGGTGATGGAATCCTACGACGACATGGCCGACCTGATCCTTTCCGACCCCATCCACGACGTCGACGAGAACGTAGGCTGGCCCGTGAAGAAGGAAGACGTGCCGGGTGCCTAGCGCGGCGGCGGCGCAGCCACCTGCGGTCGACGACGTGGCTGCCTATGCCGCCGGTCTTCTCGATGCGGCCGCAGCTTTGCCGCGCGACGCGCTCCACCGGCGCTCGTTCAGTCCCTTCGGCGTCCCGATCACGGGCTTCTTCACCGATCCGGCCTACGCCGACATGGCGGCGGCCAACATCGCCTCGATGCCGGGCGACGCTCCGGCGGACGACGCCGCGACGCTCTTCCTGGTCGATGCCACCTCGCTGGGCTGGACACCGCCGGCGCGTTTGGCGCGGGAGTACAGAAGGCCGCTCTTCAATGCAGCCGTGGCGGCGGCCGGGCTCCGTGCCTGGTACCTGCCGGCGGCGCCGATGTGGCAGGTCTACTCGCCGGCGCTGCGCATGGGGGTGCAGCTCGTTCCCCGGCCTGGCACGACGCCGCCGTGGGAGTCCGGCGGGCCGCTCCGGACGTTCATCCACTGGACGCTGCCGGAAGGCGCGCGGCTCTGCCATGCCGGCACGATCGGCACCAGCGACGGCGGTGTCCTCCTGGTTGGCGCCGGTGGCTCGGGAAAGTCGGGAACGACGCTCGCCGGCATCGCTGCCGGACTCGACAGCGTCGGCGACGACTACTGCATCGTGTCGATGGATGGCGAGGCCATCGAGGCGCGCCCAGTCTTCCGCATGCTCAAGCAGGATCCAGCAGGTTTCCGCCGGGTCTTCGGCCCGGCCGCGGACCACGGGCCGGTCAACTGGCAGGGGAAGTGGGAAATCCACGCCTCGCGCCTCGAGCGACAGCCCCTGGTGGAGCGGCTGTCGCTCAGGGCGATCGCGATGCCGAGGGTTGCCCATCTGGCACGGAGCGAGATCAGGCCGATCCCCGCGCCCCTTGCGCTCCGCGCGTTCATGCCGTCCAACGTGATGCAACTCCCGGACGGGGAGGCCGAGGGCGTGCGCTTCACGGCCGAGCTGTGCCGGCGGCTGCCGACGTTCGAGCTCCTGCTTTCGCCGGACCGGGACGATATCGCCGGCGCAGTCTCCGGCCTCATCGGGCGCCTGTCATGACCGACACGGTCAGCGTCATCATGCCGGCCTACAACGCGGAGCGCTTCATCGTGCCCGCGCTGCAGTCGCTGCTGCGCGAAACCGACATCGATCTCGACGTCATCGTCGTCGACGATGGCTCGACCGACCGCACGGCCGAGATTGCCGGATCGGTTGCCGCCGGCGCCACCGCGGTCCGGGTGGTGTCAGGCCCCCACCGCGGCGTCGCCGCGGCGCGAAACAGAGGGCTTGCCGAAATGCGGCAGGAAAGCCGCTACATCACCTTCCTCGATTCGGACGACCACAACCTGCATGGCCGAATGCGGCGTCAGGTCGACCGGCTGAAAGCGATGGGCGGAACCGGTTTCATCATCGGGCATGCCGCCTTCTTCGAGGCGATCGACGAGGACACCAGCGAGATCGTGCCGGGGAGCCGGACCGCGACGGTCCTGGGAACGATGCTGCCGTCCTGCATGTTCGACCGCGCCACTCTCGAGGCGGCCGGTCCCTTCGAGGAGGACCTTGCGGCGGCCGAGGATGTCGATCTCTTCCTCAGGCTCCTCGAACGGCATGTGCCGTACCAGGTCGAGCCGGAACTGACCTTCCTCTACCGCCGGCACACCACCAACATGACCAACGACGTCCGCCTCATCCGCCGCGCCATCGCCGACGCATTGCGGCGCTCGCTCGCGCGCCGGCGGATGAGCGGCGGTTCCATGGCGATCAGCGGCCTCTTCCAGGCGCGTTCCGCCGCCGAGGAGGCATTCCGGAATGGCTGAACCGTACAGCGTGGTGATCCCGGCCTTCAACGCCGCCGACACGATCGGCGACGCGCTCCGCTCCATTGCCGGCCAGAGCGTCCGGCCGGCGCAGGTGATCGTCGTCGACGACGGATCGAGCGACGATACGGCGGAACGCGCGAGGGCATTCGGCAGCGTCCTCGACGTCGTCGTGGTCCGGCAGGCGAACGCCGGCTGCGGCGCGGCGACGAACACCGGTATCGACCTGGTCGCCACGCCGGTGCTTTCCTGTCTCGATGCCGACGATGTCTGGCTGCCGCACAAGGCCGAGGCGCAGCTCGCGCTGATTGCGGCCCGACCGGACCTCGCCGGGGTCTGCGGCCAGTGCCAGACCTTCCGCGGGCCCGTCGGAGCGCCCGAACTCGGACCGTTCATGGACATATGGGGCCGGACTACGCTGACCATACGGATGGAAGCCGCGCGGGCGATCGGGCCCATCATCGATGGCGGCCGGGGTGACATGGTCGACTGGATTGCACGCGGCCGCGACCTCGGGTTTCGCATCGAGATGATGCGGGAGGTCGTCGGGATGCGCCGGATCCGGCCCGACAGCATGGCGTACGGCCGCGACGGCGAGAAGGACCGCGGCTATCTCCTTGCGGTGAAGCGCGCACTCGACCGCAGGCGCCAGGGACGCAGTGGCGCCGATTAAGCGCCGGGGGCGCGGCACGGCGGATGCATGCCTTGCCGGGATGATCCCCTGCCCGCCTCGCGGTTCCGAAATGGGGCGATCAAGAGGCACGCGGGAGCGATCGTGAAAGCTCCGATGGATGTCGGCGTGCCCGGGCGTTTCCACACGCTGAAAGCTTTGGCCGTGCCAAACAGCTAGGGCGCCACCCGATCCTCCAGACGGAAGCGGACTATCCGCCTGACCTGCTCCAGAGCGGTCGCGAACTCGATGTGCGGGGCGCGCTCGACCCGCTCGGCAAACGAAGCGAGGATCACCTCCTTCGTCGCGCCGCGGACAGCGAGAATGAAGGGGAAGCGGAAACGCGCGCGGTAGCGGTCGTTGAGCTCCATGAAGCGCGCGAACTCTCCCGGGGTGAGGCCGCCGAGGCCGGCGCCCGCCTGCTCACGGGTCGATTCCGGCGCCAGTTCGCCCGCCATCGCCGCACGGCCGGCCAGATCCGGGTGGGCACGGAGGAGTGCGAGTTGCCTGGCCGGGTCGGGGGCGTCGATCGCCGCCAGGAACGCCGTCACCAGCGCTTCGCGCGATGCGAACGGCCGGGAGCCAGCAGCGCCTGCCGCCACCCACGCGGAATGCTCGGCGATGTCACCGAAGGCCGCGAGGAAGGCCGCGTCGGAGAGGGCGTTCACGGCAGCAAGCGAGAGCGGCGCGGCCTGCGTCACGGCAGAGCCCCGAGCCATGCGCCGAGGCGAACGCGCTCGTCCGCGGTCATGCCCGTGGAGTTGCCCGGGGGCATTGCGGTGGTGTCCACCGACTGGCGCCTGACCGCATCGGCCTGCCGGGAGAGGTCGTCGAGCGTCGTCAGTTCCACGCCGCGCGGCGGCGCGGCCAGACCCGGCAGCGTCGGCGACACGCTGTGGCAGCCGGCGCAGCGCTCAGTGGTGATTGCGAGCGCCTCGGCATCGCTGACGACGAGACCTGCCGGGGCGGGCGTCGACCGCGGCGCGGTCACGATGACTGCTGCGGCGAGCGCCACGATCGCCGCCGGCAGCGCCCAGATGAACCCCCGCACGGGATCGTGGGCATCGTGGCGGTTGATGAGGTGGCGGACGCTGCCGCCCATCACGAGGATCAGGGCGACGACCAGCCAGATCTGCCCGTGCGCGGCCAGCATCGGGTAGTGGTTGCCGACCATGAAGAGAAGGACGGGCAGCGTGAGGTAGTTGTTGTGGACCGAGCG
>CAXNGA010000188.1:0-4928 GCA_964201375.1 Kaistiaceae bacterium | reverse complement strand
GCCGGGGGTGGCGGGCGCGGCGAGCGGCTGGCCGTAGGCGGGCGCGCGGCCTGCGCCAAGGCCAAGGCTCGCGGCACCGGCAAGCGCGGCGCCTCCGGCGAGGAAGCGGCGGCGGTTCAGCCGGGGAGACGTCAGCACGGTTGCACGAGGGAATGGGCCTGAAAACGAAACTGCCGGCGCCGCGGACGGCGCCGGCAGGAATGCTGTGTAGTGCGGTTTTCGCCGCTATTCCATCGCCGGCGCGTTCTGCATCGCCGGCATGCCGAGCGCGGCCATCCAGTCGACCTTCGGCACCTCGTTCTCGATCGACGGGATCGTGCGGAGATAGGCGATGATCGCGTCGATGTCCTCGGTCGTGGCATTCTTGAAGAAGCTCGACGGCATGATCGGGAACAGGATGTGCCCGTTGTTCGACAGGCCGTCGATGATCGCGCGGCGCAGCGCCTCGTCGCTCCAGTCGCCGATCGCGGCCGGGGTGATGTTGGCGGAGCGGACGAAGTCGCCGTTCGGCAGCGCCTGGATCTGGAAGCCGCCGGCGCCCATCTGGGCCATGTCCGGGCCGCCCGTCGCGTCACGCGGCGTGTGGCAGTCGAAGCAGTGCGCCATCGTGGCGAGGTACTGGCCGTAGGCAACCTGGTCGGTCGCCGGCGGCGTCGGGCCACCCGGAGCCGGGCCGGGCGTCGCCTTCGGGATGTTGTAGACCGCCTCGGGCACCTCGTTCCGCACCGCGGGGATGCTCTTGAGGTACATGGCGATCGACATCGCGTCGTCGTCGGACATGAAGTTGTAGAAGAAGATCGGCATCGGCGGCCCGACCGTCTCGTCCTCGGGCGTGTGGCCCTCACGGACGGCAAGGACGATCTCCTCGAGCGTCCAGTCACCAATGCCGGTCTCGGTGTCTGGCGTGATGTTCCGCGCGTAGGCGTGGAATGCCGGCATCTCGTTGAACTCGAAGCCGCCGGCCATGTACATGCCTTCGGCGAACGTGTTGTCCGGGTTCCGCGGCGTGTGGCAATTGCCACAGGCGGCAAGGCCGTCGACGAGGTACCGGCCGCGTTCGATCGTGGTCTCGGTCGAGGCGCTTCCGGCCCACAGCGCGAGCGTGAGCAGGCTCGCGACGCCGGCGCCGATCCTGAGTGTGTTCTTCATGTTGCCCCCAGCAAACGATAAATGGGTGGGTTTCGCTTTGCGTTGCAGCACCGGCGCCCGCGACCGTCCCGACGGCGGCAGGCGCTCTTCAAGCTAAGACGGCAGTTCCAGATCTCGACGGAACGAAGCAACGCAAAGGCGGAATGCGACGATAATACCGCGTCCGCCGGTCGGGCGGCAACACGGATTGCGCAAGAGATTGCAGCCGGAAGGTATCGAAACGATGACCGCCCGGCGCGAAATTGGCGAAGGTCTGCGGTCCTAGCCGGGAAGCCGCAGTTTCGGGGGCGCTGCGGTGGGCGCGTCGGCGGGCGCTTCCGGTCCGACGGTTACCTCGAGGATGCCGGCTTCTGCCTCGACGCCCGCCGCCACGAGCCGGGGCGGGGTGTCGCCGTCGGCCGTCCAGTACACGTCGTACGTGGTATGGCCGACGAGGAGGACTTCGTCGGCGGCATCGGCGCGCGCGGCCGGATCGGCGGGATCCTCGCCATCGAAGGTGACGCCCCACCAGCCGCCCGGTCCGAGCGGCGGCAGCGCGGGGTCGATGACGAGGCGGATGCCGGCGTCGAGCCGGGCGATGTTCTGCGCCTCGACGATCGTGCGCTGCACCGTGATTTCGATCGGCCCGGCCGTGCCGGCCCGGCTGATGGTCAGCACCACCGGCGTTCCCGATGGCCCGCGGATGAGGGCGACGGTGTCGTCGAACGGCGTGCGCATCGTGTCGGTGCCGTCCACCGCCGCGATGATGTCCCCGGGCAGGATGCCCGCTGCCTCGGCCGGACTGCCGGGGAGGGGGCGGACCACGGTGATCTCGGGATCGGAGCGCAGTTCGAGGCCGACGCCGGTGAACGGGGCCTCGATGTCGTACGTCCCCACCCACACGGGCCGGCGATCGTCGTTGATGTCGTCGTCCCGATAGAGGCCGTAGCGGGCCGGCGGCAGGACCATGGCATTGCCGGCGGTCCGGTTCACCACTTCCATGGTCTCGGAGAGGACGGCGATCAGGCGGCCGGTGTCGGGGTCGAGCGGCGGCACCCAGTCCGCCAGCTCGACGATGATGCCGGTCTGGATCCGGATTTCGGTGACCGTGCCGTTCCGCACCGTCACGTCCTCCGCCATGAGAAGCGGCGTCTCGGCGTGGTCCTCGTTCGCGATCCAGTAGAAATCGAAATTGCCCGGCGGGATCGTCGCTTCGTCGGCGGCGCTCTGCGCGGTCCATTTGCCGCTGGCGCGGCCGGCCGGAACCACCGCCCAGAACCCGCCGCGGTCGGCCTCCCAGTGCGGCAGGCTGTTTGCCACCACGACGCGGATGCCGGTTTCCACGGTCTGCGCCAGGGCGGCGGACGGGATCAGCGTGGCGGCGGCGAGCGATGCTGCGGCCAGGAGGCTGAATGCGGTGCGCTGGGTCATTGGCGGCCTCCCTCCGAGGATCGTGATCGCTATTTCTTGCCGGGCTCGGTCGTGGTGGTGATGATGAGTTCGGTGTTGCCGAGGCGGCCGGCGATGAAGTCCGCCAGGAACGGGACGACGCCGTCGGTGCGGGTGGCGACGTTGATCGTCGGCTCGCCGCGCTCGCTTCGGAAGGTCGAATCGAGCGCCACGATCACGTAGGCGTCGCCGTCACGGACCATCAGCGGCGAGCCGGAATCGCCGTGCGTGGTGTCGCAATTGTGGATCACGGTGTTCTCGGCCTCCACGGCGAGGAACGAGCAGCCGACATTGCCCGACAGGAAGTTGCCGGTATCCCAGCTGTAGCCGGCCTGCGAGACGGGCATCTGGAGTATCGTGTCGCCGAACGTCTCGCTGCCGCGGACCTCGAGGAAGCCGAGCTTCTGGCCGAGCGGGGTGTCGATGCGGAGCAGGGCCCAGTCGGTCTGCGACGGCTCGAAATCGGTCGCAAGGTCGGCCGCCCGGCTCGGCGCAACGACCCACTCGGTCACCCGGGCGCTGACGCCGCCGCCGGCAAAGGCCGTCTCGAACACCTGGTCGGCGTTGATGCCGTTCTCGGTCTCGATGCAGTGCGCCGCGGTGATGAGGAGGTCCGGGCCGATCAGGGTGGCCGTGCAGGCACCGTCCTCGCCCGTCAGGAGGCCGACGACGTTCCACGGGAACTGCGTCGTGTCCATCAGCATGCGATCGTCGCGGCCGAAGTAGTGGTCTTCGATCTGCATCGGGCGGTCGCGGCCGATGCAGTCGCCCCGGTCGGTGCGCGCCTCGCACGTGCCATCGCCGCCGAGCGCGGTCTCGTTGCAGATGCCGTTGAAGGCGCTCCGGCAGGAATCGTCCTGGAAACGCAGGAAGGCGACGATGCCGCAATCGGTGCGGTCGGTTCCCTGGGTGCAGGCGCCGGTGCCGAACCGCGGCTCGTCGCACTCGCCGTCGCGGGCGAACTCGCACGAATCGTCCTCGCGATCGGTGACGATGCGCCAGCAGTCGGAATAGTCGGTGCCCCGGGTGCAGGCGCCGGTCCCGATGCCGGGGTCGTCGCATTCGCCATCATTGGCCCAGCGGCAGGAATCATCGCCGGTGTAGTTGGCGGCGATGCCGGCGAGCGCGCCGGGCAGCTTGTCCGGCACCTGCTTGCCGAGGAGTTCGTTCTGGAGCGCGAGGAGGTGGGCGGTCGCAGCGCCGAACTCCCACGTGACCTCCGTCGCAGGCGCGGCAGCGGGGGCAGCGCCGGCCAGGGTCATGTCGGCAGCGGTTGCCGAGCCTCCCGCCAGCGCGGCCGCAAGGGCCATCGCTGCCAATCCCAAGGCTCGGACACGCATCAACGGAACCCCCGACACAACGCCGTGCATGTGTCGCAACCCGGCGCTTTGCCTGTCAAGCCGGCGCGGTCCGTGTCAGGGCAGCGTGGCTGGAAGCATGGCCACAGGCTCGACCCGATCGCGGAGTCACGGACGGGCGAGGAGGAAGTCCTTGAAGATGTAGCCGTCCCGTCCGTTCACCGTGACGCTGCACCAGTAGTCGCAGGCGCGGACCGAGACGGGAGTCTCAGGCGACACGACCATGACCACCGGCTCGCCATTGTCCGGACCGGCCCGCATGTTCACCCACGTCGTGACGGTCGTGACGATGGCCACCGCAACCCCTCCCTCGGGGTCGGCTGCCTCGACCGCCACGAGCGGGCCGCCGACGTCAGCCGGACCCGCCGCCGCGGCAGCGGCAGGTTCGGCGAGGGGCGCGGGCCTCACCGCGGGGGCGGCGCCGGCGTCGGCCAGGAAGATGGGCCGGGTCACCTCCAGCGGCGGCTCGATGATCACCGGCAGCGGCGGGACTTCCGCGCCCGCGATCGCGACATCGAGGCTGGGAAAGGGGGCGGTGGGGTCGTTGCGGAGAAGGCCTGCGCGTCCGACCGGCGCGAAGGGCACGCCAAGCCCCGTCTCGGCCCGCGACGCGTCGGCGACAAGGCCCTCGCGGGCGGACTCCGGCGCGGCGTCGTCGCCGAGCCGGAGGGCGGAGTAGGCGCCGCCGCCGGCAATCAGCACCACGAGGGCGCCGATGATGAAGAGATCCAGCCCGCGGGCGCGGCGTGTCTCGCGCCAGGCCGGCGCTCTCGCCCAGGACGAATCGTCGACCTGCCAGAACCCGGTGTCCGGGGATGGTGCTGGATCGTCCGCGACCGGCTCGGGCGGCTCCTGCGGCGCCGTCCGGGCGACGCGGGCGGGAGCGCGCAGCGGGGCGGGGCGCGCGGCGGCCGGGACGATCGGCGCTTCGGGCGGCAGTTCGACGGCTTCCGCCGACGTTGACGGATGGATGTCCGCTGCCTCCGGTGCGAT
>CAXNGA010000187.1:0-4936 GCA_964201375.1 Kaistiaceae bacterium | reverse complement strand
GGGGGCGCCGTTGCGGGCGGAAGGGTGATCGCCGACTGGCCCGGCCTTGCCGAGGCGCAGCTCCTGGACGCCCGCGACCTCTACCCGACGACGGACATACGCGCCGTGCTCAAGGGCCTTCTTCGCGACCATCTCGGCCTGTCGGAGACGGTCCTCACAGCGCAGGTGTTTCCCGACAGCATCGGTGTGCGCCCGATCGACGGGCTCCTCGACTAGGTGTCGAGGAGCCCGTCACGGGAGCCGGGGTGGGGCTCTAGAAGCGGATGCCGACGCCCGAGCGTACGCCCTGTGCCGACAGTGTCGTGGGCGCGGCCGGGCTGATCTCGCCGAAGCGCTGGTAAACGTATTCGACGCGGGCGGTGATGGCATCACCGATGGCGAACTCGCCACCGCCACCGACCGTCCAGCCCATCTCGCGCGAGTTCGAAGGAGTGTTCGTCTCCACGCCCGCCACGACGACACCGCCCGCGCCGTAGATGAGGAGCCGGTTGAAGGCGAAGCCCGCACGGCCGCGAAGTTCGCCCTGCCAGCCGATGCCGTTGCCTGCGCCGTCGTCGACTCGCGCCCACGCGCCGCCCGCCTCGACGCCGACGACGATCGAATTGTTCTGGATGTTCACACCGGCGTATCCGCCAACCGTGATCCCGGACGCCGTCGCCGTGATGCCGTCCGCGAACGTTGCACGGACATAGCCCGCGAGGCCGCCGACGTAGAAGCCCGACCACTCACCGCCTGAAGACGGGGATCCGGTCGGAGCAACATAGAACGAAGGATTCGACGATCCGGAGGCGGGAACGCCGAAGTCGGCCGCGGCCGCAGCTCCGGCGCCTGCGGCCGTGATCGCCGCTGCAATTAGGACAACGCGCTTCATCTCGTTCCTCGAGTTCGCCAACCGGGCGCGGCCGTTCGAAAGGGCCATCTCCGGAAGGGGCTTCACCCCCCGACAGAGGCATCATCGTTTCGAATTGTTAGCGCGCCGATAACAAAACATTAACGTTCGCCGCGACGATTCGGATGCGGATTAACAAGAGGGTAAGGTTAACGGCGCCCGGTCGCGGGACTCCGCGATTTCTGCATGCAGTCGAGCAGAACCACCGCCGCGATGTCAGCGACAGATCGTCGAACTTAACGAAGCATTATCGGATTCGCTGCAAGTCAATTGATCAACGTTCGTGACGGCCCGGCGTCGTGTCGGCGTTGATCAGTTTCTCATGTACAGAGTAGGGCAGTGTCCGCGTGGACCTCGACGCGCTATCCCGACGCAGATTTCTGAGGCTCGGCGGTGCTGCGCTCGCAACCACGGCAGTCGGCGGTCTAGCGGGCTGCGCCCGGACGGCTGCGGATTTCGCCGCTGCTGCCGCGGCGCCGGTCCGGCCGTCTTCCATCGAGTCAGTCATCGCCGGCGCGCCGACGAACAGTAACGCACAGATCGTGGACACTGGCCACGGCACCAACGAGCGCTTCCTGCGCCCGCTCGCCGACAACGGCGTGAAGACGATCTTCCGGTACTTCGCGCAGGAGAACAACCTGCCGGGCAAGAACATCACGCCGCGCGAACGCGACATGATCTTCGACCACGGCATGTCGATTGCCATCGTCTATCAGTGGCAGGCCTACCGGCCCGGCCGCTTCAACTCGCAGACGGGGCGCGACGACGCACGGTTCTGCATGCTGCGTGCCCGGGAGATCAATCAGCCCGACGGCAGCGCGGTGTACTTTGCCGTCGACAACGATTCCCATCCGCGCGAGGATGTCGTGGAGTACCTCGCCGCGGTGAAGCGGCAGCTCGACGGCCGCTACCAGATCGGCTGCTACGGCTCTGGCTATCAGTGCGCCGGCGGCATCGACGCCGGTCACGCGACTCTGTCATGGATTGCGGAAGCCCCGGCCTGGCAGGGGACGCGGTCCTTCCTCAATTCCCGCCGCTGGACGATCTACCAGAACAAGACCCAGATCGAATCCAGTTCGATCATGAGTGCTGGCGGCGTCCCGATCGACACCGACATCCTCAACCCAAGGTTCGATTCGATTGGCGCCTTCGACAGGTGGGGCAACATCGTCCGCTACGACCCGGCGCAGACGCAGCTTACCTACGACCGGCGCATGTTCGTTACTGCCGACCAGCTCAACGTCCGCGAACGGGCTCGCTCGAACGGCCATGTCGTCGGCCATCTCTGCGTTGCACGAACCGTGCACGTCCTGTCGATCAGCGACGGATGGGCCCAGGTCGACACCAACGAAGACGGGCGTCCGGACGGCTATGTGAGCGCGGAGTATCTCCGCCCGCTGCACCAGATGCCGGAGTACGTGCGCGGCTGTGTACCCGAAGGCCTCTAGGCGCCCCGGTCGACCGAAACTCGCGGGCGGCTCTGCCGCCACCCGCAACGCTTCATGCACGGAAAGCGCGTTCCGGGCGCGCTCCTCGACGACCTGTCGCCGTCACCAGGATCAGGCGCTCTGAGCGATCATCCCCAGCTTGCGCCAGTCCGAGAGGAGGAGGCGGTCGGTGGGCTGGTTCGTCGGCGTCACGAGGTACCGGCCGCGCGCCTTCGCGAAAAGACCCGAGAGCTTGTCTCGCCATGCCTCGAAGCTCTTGCGGTAGCGCTCGAGGGTCGGGCCGTCGAGCGCCATCTCGACTTCGTTGCCGGTCTCGATGTCGGTGAGCCGGACCTCGCCGCCGCCGAGGATGCCCGGATCGAGTTCCTCGGGGGCAGCGACGTGAAGACCCCAAAGCTCCTGGCCGGTCGCCGACAGGAGCGCCAGCTCGGATTCGAGATCATCGGCCCACCAGTCGCTCAGAACGATCAGAAGGCCTTTGGACTGGAGATGACGGGCAGCGATGCGAAGCGCCGAAGCGAAGGATCCGTCGCCCTCGGTCTTCTGCTCGTCGATCCACTGAAACATCGCGTGCGCGCGCGAAGCGCCATGGAAACGAGGCGACCAGTGAACCTTCTGGCCCGAGCCGACACCAATCTGGACCTGATCGCCGCCGGCCAGCCCGACGAAGCCAAGCGCCGACGAGATGTCCTTTGCGTACTGGAACTTGTTGGGCTCGCCGAAGTCCATCGACCGACTCGCGTCGATCAGGAGTGTGATCGGCAACTGCCGGTACACGTCGTACTCCTTGATGTAGGTGACGCCGAACCGAGCAAGGATATGCGGATCGATGCGGCGGAGATCGTCGCCGGGTTGGTACTCGCGATGATCCGCGAACTCCATGCCCGGGCCCTTGGCCTTGGAACGCCGCTCGCCCACGCCAATGGTCGCCGGAGCCCAGCGTGTGATCAGCTTGGAACGCTGGAGCTTGCCCAGTAGGACTGGATTGGGAGTGCTCACGCGGCCTTCTTCGTTTCGGTGTCGAGGAGCCATGTCAGAAGCGCGTTGGCGTCAATGCCCTCGGCTTCCCCCTCGTAGTTGAGCTGGAAGCGGTGACGGAGGGTCGGTGCGACGACTGCGCGGAGGTCGTCGAAGCTGACATTGTAGCGGCCCGACAGGAGGGCATTGCCCTTGGCGGCGAGCACCAGCGCCTGCGCACCACGCGGCGACAGGCCGAACCGGAAGTATTTCTGCACTGCGGGCGCTGAACCCGGGAGGCCTGGCTGCGTCGCAAGCGCGAAGCGGGCGATCGTGCGACGGACGTGCGCTGCCATCGGGACCTGCCGGACGAGGCGCTGCAGGAGAAGCATGTCTTCTGCATTCAGCACCTGCTGCGGCACGTGCTGGGTGACGCCGGTGGTGAGATCGAGGATGCCGTCGAGTTCGTCCTCGCCGGGATAGTTCACGATGCTCTTGAACAGGAAGCGATCGATCTGCGCCTCGGGAAGGCGGTAGGTGCCCTCCATTTCGACGGGGTTCTGCGTGGCGAGCACGAAGAACGGGCGCGGCAGCTCCATGGTGCGTCCGGCGGCCGTGACGGTCCGCTCCTGCATGGCCTCCAGGAGCGCCGACTGGGTCTTCGGCGTAGCGCGGTTGATTTCGTCCGCCAGCAGGATCTGGGTGAAGATCGGTCCGGCCTGGAACTGGAGCTTGCTCCGGCCGGTCTCGTCCGGGACAAGCGTCATGCCACCGGTGATGTCCGCAGGCATCAGGTCCGGTGTGAACTGGACTCGGGCGAAGGACAGACCCGCCGCAACGCCGAGCGTGCGCACGAGGAGCGTCTTTCCCACGCCCGGCGCGCCTTCGAGAAGGACATGGCCGCCGGAGATGAGTGCAATCAGGAGTTGGTCCACCACCTCGCGCTGACCAATGACCGTCCTGGCGATCTCGTCGCGGGTTCGGCGGAGCGCATCGAGCAGGCGCTCGAGTGCCGCAGTATCGAGTTCGTCCGACCGAGTCACGGCGTCCGCGACCTTCTTGGGCTTAACCGCCATTGTTCCAGCTCCCTCTCAAAATGCTCAGTGTTCTTGGTTGTACGGGACCGCCCCTCAAGCGGGTACCGCGAGCGCCGGCCCGAGTGGCCGGGCCTGCCGCCGACGTAGGCCGAAGAGATTGGGGGCGTGCCGGACGGTGAGATCCGCCATCAGCAGAAGCATCGCGATCACGGTCCAGAGCTGCCAAGCAGGCCTGGCGACCCACTTCGTCTCGCTGCGGAAGACAGGTTCGTCGCCGAGCAGCAACTGCCCGCCGGTCGCTGCTGCAAGGGCCTGCAGCTTGTCGAAATCTGCCCGGCCAAAATTGTATCGTGCCGGATAGCCCACATACATTGCCGCCCCACCCGTCACGTCATCCGCCGCGACTTCTACTTGATACGCTCCGGGATCACCGACGGTAAAGACGGCTTCGTAACGTCCGTCGGCGACTTCGGTGAGCGCGACCGGCGCCTGTTGTGTCTCTCCCGCCGTCACGATCGCAGTGACGGCCCGGCCGTTCAGCGCCGCACCTTCGGGATCGAGTAGATCGGCAACGATCCGAACTGTATCGCCCGTTCGGTCGAGAT
>CAXNGA010000186.1:0-4944 GCA_964201375.1 Kaistiaceae bacterium | reverse complement strand
CCCGGCGCTCGAGCCGGCCCACGCCCTCGCCTACGTCACCAGGCTCGCGCCGACGATGGCGAAGGACAAGATCATCGTCATGAATCTCTGCGGCCGCGGCGACAAGGACATCTTCAACGTCGCAAAACACCTCGGCATGCAGATCGGATGAGGCCTGCGGCCATCGGGCCGTAAGGCTACGGGAGACCGGGCAGCGGACGGGCCGCCAGCTTCAATTCCGTCGATAGAACAGGAATTGGCCCTCCCCCTGTGGGGAGGGTTGGGTTGGGGCTTTCGGCCCCGCCGCCGCGGCACGGCCACAAATGGCTGCGGCGGGCCCCTGTTCCGAGGCCATCACGGCGAGCTTTCACCAATCTCGACGGCTGCCTCGAAACCAGATACGCCGCTGTCGAAGCCCGTCTGGCCGCCAGCAACCGCTGGAAGCCGATCGCAGTGACAGGGAACCGCCCGTGAGCCGTATCTCCACCCGTTTCGCCGCGTGTGCTGCCCAAGGGCGGCCGGCGCTCGTCACTTTCGTCACCGCCGGTGACCCGGACTACGACACGTCGCTGGCGATCCTGAAGGGCCTGCCGGCGGCGGGGGCGGACGTGATCGAGCTCGGCATGCCGTTCTCGGACCCGATGGCGGAGGGGCCGCCGATCCAGCGGGCGTCGGAACGGGCGCTCCGCGGCGGGCAGACGATGGCGAGGACGCTGGCGATGGTGCGCGCCTTCCGCGAGGGCGACGCCGGTACCCCCATCGTGCTGATGGGCTACTACAACCCGATCTACTCCTACGGGAACGAGCGCTTCCTCGCGGACGCGGCGAAAGCAGGCGTCGATGGGCTGATCGTGGTGGACCTTCCGCCCGAGGCCGACGACGAACTGTGTGTGCCGGCGATGAAGTACGACATCAACTTCATCCGCCTCGCCACGCCGACGACCGACGACAAGCGCCTGCCTGCGGTGCTGAACAACACGTCCGGCTTCGTCTACTACGTCTCGATCCTCGGCATAACCGGGACGGCCTCGCCCGATACGTCCAAGGTCGCGACCGCCGTTGCGCGGATCAAGGGACACACCACATTACCGGTGGCGGTCGGCTTCGGCGTGAAGACGGCGGTGCAGGCTGCGGCCCTGGGGCGGACGGCGGACGGCGTGGTGGTGGGCTCGGCCCTCGTCAATGCCATCGCCGGGACGCTCGATGCGGCCGGGAAGGCGGGTCCGGAGACGCCGAAGGCGGTGCTGGGCCTCGTGTCGGAGCTTGCCGGCGGAGCGCGTTTGGCGCGCATGGCCGCGGCGGAGTAGAATGCGGCTGGGGCGCTGAGTCCTCTCCTCGTGTCCACGGAAGAGTCATCGTGAACTGGATCAACAACCTCGTCCGGCCGAAAATCCGCGGTATCCTCGGCGCCAAGCGCGAAGTGCCGGAAAACCTCTGGATCAAGTGTCCCGAGACCGGCGAGATGGTTTTCCACCGGGACCTCGAGAACAACCATTTCGTGGTGCCCGGCTCGGGCTTTCACATGCGCATGGGCGCCCGCCGCCGGCTCGACTATTTCTTCGACGAGGCGAAGTGGCAGGAGATCCCGGTTCCGGAAGTGCAGCTCGATCCGCTGAAATTCCGCGACGAGCGCCGCTACACCGACCGCCTGCGCGATGCCCGCACCAAGACCGGCCTCCAGGACGCCGTGCTCCTTGGATCGGGCACGGTCGAAGGCGTGCCGCTCACCGCCGCGGTCCAGGATTTCGACTTCATGGGGGGCTCGCTCGGCATGGCCGCGGGCGAGGCCATCATCACCGGCCTCGACAATGCGCGCGACCGGAAAGAGCCCTTCGTGATCTTCGCCGCCTCGGGCGGCGCGCGCATGCAGGAGGGCATCATGTCCCTCATGCAGATGCCGCGCACCACGATCGCCGTGCAGCAGCTCCGCGAGGCGCGGCTGCCGTTCATCGTCGTCCTCACCAACCCGACTACCGGTGGCGTCACCGCGTCCTACGCGATGCTGGGCGATGTCCACATCGCCGAGCCCGGCGCCCTCATCGGCTTCGCCGGCCCGCGTGTCATCGAGCAGACGATCCGCGAAAAGCTGCCGGAGGGCTTCCAGCGCGCCGAGTATCTGCGCGACCATGGCATGGTCGACATGGTCGTCCATCGCCACAATCTGCGCGAAGTCATCGCGCGGCTGTGCCGGCTCCTCACCTCGCCGGCCGACCTCGAAGCGAGCGCGGCCAACGACGAAGACCGGGCGATCCCGGCCCCGTCGGACGTGCCTATGGTCATCGAAGGCAACGCGATCCGGACGGGAGCCTAGCTCACGTTCGGATACTCCCACATCCGTCTTCCCGGCGATGGCCGGGACCCATTGGGCGGCAGCAGCGCACTCCGGGTCACCATGGGCCCCCGGCCCTTCGCCGGGGTAACGAGCCTGGGCAGAAGCCGCGGCGTACGACTTCGGTCGCAATCGGGCGCGGACGAACCCCACGAAGCTGAACCCGTACAGACCTTCTCACCAAGACGATCGCCATGCCCGTGATGGACCGCTCCAGCCCTATTCTCGAGCGGTTGATGCATCTGCATCCGACCGAGATCGACCTGTCGCTCGTTCGGATCCTCCGCCTGCTCGAGACGCTCGGCCGGCCGGACCGGCAGATTCCGCCGGTGATCCATGTCGCCGGAACCAACGGGAAGGGCTCGGTGACGGCGTTCCTCCGCGCGATGCTGGAAGCGGCCGGGAAGCGCGTCCACGTCTACACCTCGCCGCACCTGGTCCGCTTCCACGAGCGCATCCGGATCGCCGGCGGCCAGCGGGCGGACATCTTGGACGACGCCGCCCTGACCGACGCGCTGCTGCACGTCGAGGCTGCCAATGCCGGGGCGCCGATCACCCATTTCGAGATCACCACGGCGGCTGCGCTTCTCCTTTTTGCCGCGGCGCCGGCCGACTACACGCTGCTCGAAGTGGGCCTCGGCGGCCGGCTCGACGCGACGAACGTGATCGAGGCGCCGGTTGCGACCGTCATCACGTCGCTGTCGATCGATCACGAGCGCTTCCTCGGGAAGACGCTCGTCGGCATCGCGGCCGAGAAGGCCGGCATCATCAAGCGCGGTATCCCGGTCGTCACCTCGCCGCAGCCGGCCGAGGCGTTCGATGTGATCGAGCGCACGGCCGCCAGGCACGACGCGCCCCTCCACGCCGCCAACCGCGACTGGATGGCCTTCGCCGAGCGCGGCCGGCTCGTCTTCCAGGACGAGGACGGCCTTCTCGATCTTCCGCCGCCGAAACTCGTCGGCCGGCACCAGTACACCAATGCGGGCGCGGCGATCGCGACACTGCGCGCCGCCGGTATCCGCCTCCCGGCGCAGGCGATCGAGACGGGGCTGCTGACGGCGGAATGGCCGGCCCGCATGCAGTGGCTGACGGCCGGGCGGCTCGTCGAGCGTGCCGGCCCCGCTATCGGAGAGCTATGGCTCGATGGCGGACACAATCCGGGCGCAGGCGCGGTCATTGCGGAAGCGATGGCCGACCTCGAAGAACGCGCACCGCGGCCGCTCCACCTCATCATGGGCATGCTGACGACGAAGAACCCGACCGGCTTCCTGGCTCCGTTCGCCGGCCTCGCCCGGTCGGTGACGACGGTGCCGATCGGCGGCCATGAGAGCTATTCCGCCGAGGAACTCGCCTCGGTCGCGCGCTCGGTCGGCATCGACGCCAACCCGGCGGAGAGCGTGGAAGCCGCGATCGATGCCATCGCCGCCTTCAGCGAAAGCGCGCTGCCGCGCGTCCTCATCTGCGGCTCGCTCTACCTTGCGGGCATGGTGCTGGAACGAAACGGCACGCCGCCACGGTAGGCCGGACGCGACCAAGGCCGCACTTTGGGGCGCGGCCTTGGGCAGAAACTCGCGGGGTCGGGCGGAACTAGATCGCCTTCTTGATCCAGTCGGACAGGCGGCTCTTCGGCGCGGCGCCCACCTGCATGGCCATCGGCTCGCCGTTCTTGAACATGATCAGCGTCGGGATCGACCGGACGCCATACTTGATGGCCGTCTTCGGGTTCTCGTCGATGTTGAGCTTGGCGATGGTCACCTTGCCCGACAGTTCGCCGGCAAGCTCCTCGAGGGCCGGGGCGATCGCGTGGCACGGACCACACCATTCGGCCCAGAAGTCGACGACGACCGGACCTTCGGACTTCAACACGTCCGCATCGAAGGAAGCATCGGTCACGTGATTGGGCATGGGAACCTCAATGGAAGGATGAGCGCGAAACGTAGGAACCCCAAGGCATCGGGTCAAGGTACGGGGAGGTCACGGAAACGCGGCCGGCAAAATGCCTGCTGCGGGGGCCAGCCGGGGTGAAGGGCGGCGGGCTCGCCTTCCGGACGACTGGCGATGAGAATAGGCCCGGCTGCGGCTAGACCGGAAGAACGGCCTGTGCTGGCGGCGCAGCTCCCGGGGAACCGCCTGCTTCGCCTCCGGTCACGCGGAGCATGGCCTTGTCGAGCATGGCGTCGGGCACCTCGAACAGCGCGGGAACCTCGGTGAACAGGAGCAGCGCCACGACGCGTCTGCCGGGATAGAGCGTGGCGAGCGCCGAACGGTAGAGCGCGAGCTGCGCGACATAGACCTCCGGCACGTCCTCGACGCGGGCGGGTGGCGGGCGGTTGGTCTTGTAGTCGACGATGAGTACGGCATCGTCCGTGACCGCGAGGCGGTCGATACGGCCGGCGAGCGAGGCGGGACCGGTTGCCGTGGCGACCTCGGCCGCGATATCGACCTCGGCGCGGCTACCGGGCGCGAAGACGGCGCCGAAGCGCGGATCGTCGAGGATGGACAGCACCTGCGTGGCGACCGCGCCCTGCTGCACCTCCGTCCAGCGCGCGGCGACGGCGCCGAGATAGCGGTCGGCCGCAGCGCGCCGGGCGGCGGGAGCGTGCTCGGGCAGCGCTTCGAGGAGCCGGTGGATGATG
>CAXNGA010000185.1:0-4974 GCA_964201375.1 Kaistiaceae bacterium | reverse complement strand
CTCGCTGAAGGACGGCGGCACGGAGACCGAGGAAGGCCAGTGGTCGCCACAGATCATGATCGGCACGCCGGTGATGATCCCGGAAAGCTACGTCCCCGACCTTCACCTTCGAATGACCCTTTACCGCCGCCTTGCCGAACTCGAGAACGCCGCTGCGATCGACTCGTTCGGTGCCGAGCTCATCGACCGGTTCGGGCCGATGCCCGCCGAGGTCGAGCACCTCCTGAAGATCCTGCTCATCAAGTCGCTGTGCCGGATTGCCAATGTGGAGAAGCTCGATGCCGGCCCTCGCGGCGCGGTGATCACGCTGCGAGACCAGAAGTTCCCCGATCCGGGCGCGCTGGTGCGCTGGATCTCCGAGCAGGGGAGCCTTGCCAAGATCAGGCCGGACCAGAAGATCGTGCTGACCCGCGACTGGGAGTCACCCGACAGGCGCCTTGGCGGCGCGGCGGTGGTAATGACCCAGCTGGCGCGCCTCGCCGGCCCGGCGGCGAAGCGTGCAGCGTGACCGGGTGCGGCTGGCATTCGGAGCCGATTCGATCTAAGCATGCCGCCGCCGGGGCCACCGTCTCGCCGTATTCGGCGGCCATCGGGTACGGCTGCCAGCCGCGCTTCGGTCGGCGGCGATTCAGCGGTTGAACAGGGGACTTGAGGATGCGCTCAGCTATGCCGGGTCGGATGGGTTCGATGGTCGCCGCGTCGGCCTTCGCTCTTGGCGTCGCTACCAGCGGACAGGCGCAAGCCCAGGCCGACCCGACGGCCCCGGGATGGATCAAGGTCTGCCAGGCGGATGCCGCGGGCGCTCAGAGCTGCTCGGTCGTCTTCCAGATCGTCGCCGAGAACGGCCAGCTGATAGGCCAGGCCTCTCTCACCACGGTTACCGGCCAGACCGGGGTCGTGTTCAGCGTGCTCGTCCGCACGGGCGTGCTCGTCCAGCAGGGCATCCGCATCCAGGTCGATGCCAACGCGGCCGCGACGATGCCCTATGCCCTGTGCGACACCAATATCTGCATCGGTGAAGTGCCGGTCGACGACGCCTTTGTCGCGTCACTCAAGCGCGGCAACCAGCTGATGATCAGCACCGCTCAGCCTGCCGCGACCGCAGAAGGCCTTCGCCGCATCGACTACCCGATGTCGCTCGCCGGCTTCACCGCAATCTACGATGGTCCGGGCCTCAACGGCACCGAGGCGCAGGCGCGCCAGGACGAGTTGAACCAGGCGCTTCAGGATCGTGCTGCGGCAGCCCGCCAGCGGCTGATCGAGCAGCAGCAGCAACTGCTCAACCCCGGCGCTCCCGCAACTCCGTAAGCGGCGCCCGGCCTGCGGCGCCGCCCGCCGGGTGGCGCCACATCCCCGGTAGCTCCGGGAGCTTCGACCCGCCGGGCGGCGGGTCATACGAATCCGCTAGTTCAGGCCGAGGTCGCGCGCCCGGAGCACGCCATCGGGGCTGCCGGTGAAGAACGCGTCGATCCGGGAGTGGCGCAGCGGTTCGCCCGTCTCATCGGGCAAAAGGTTCTGCTCCGACACGTAGGCGATGTACTCGCTGTCGGCGTTCTCGGCGAACAAATGGTAGAACGGCTGATCCTTGGACGGGCGAACGTCCTCGGGGATCGCGAGCCACCATTCCTCCGTGTTCCGGAAGACCGGATCGACGTCGAAGACGACGCCCCGGAACGGAAACACACGGTGCCGGACGATCTGCCCGATTCCGTACCTGGCGCTGCGGATGGGTGTCATGCATCCCTCCATAGAGCGCCCCCCCTCGACGGCTCCACGAGGCGCGCTCCCGGGCGGCCCTGTCAATTCTTGAATTCCGCGGGCACGTGCGCCTTCAGGTCGCGCCGAGTCCGTGTCGCATCACGGCGCGGCGGAACTGCGGTACCGCTTCGAGGACTGCGAGCCCGAGACTCCGTGCGAATTGTGCAGGGACAAAGCCTGACAGCAGGGACCGGTTAAGGAGGCTCACGGCGATCGCGCGCATCCCCAGATCGGCCTCGCGTTCACGGCCATAGGAATTGAGAACATCGCGGGCGCCGGGATCGGCCGGACCAGACACCAGCCGGGCAAGGGCGGCAATGTCGCGGAGCGTGAGGTTGAAGCCCTGGGCGGCAATCGGCGGCAGCACGTGCGCGGCCTCGCCGACGAGCGCGATCCGGTCTCCCACGAGCCGCGTGGCGGTCGCGGTCGCCAGCGGGAAGGCCTGGGTCGGTCCGGAGCTCGTCATGACGCCGAGGAAGGATGACGCCTGGCGCTCGACGGCATCGGCGAGGGCCGCCGGCGAAAGGCTGCGGAGGTAGTCAACTTCGCCTGTCGTGGTGACCCAGACGAGGGCGGAGCGTCTGCCGGGCAGCGGCACGAGCGTGAACGGGCCGTCCGGCGTGTGGAACTCGGTCGACACGTCGCCGTGCGGCAGCGCGTGCGAGAAGCTGCCGACGAGGGCCGCCTGACCGGTGTTGCGGCCCTCCCGAAGGCTGATGCCGGCGGCACTGCGGACCGACGATCCACGCCCGTCGGCGCCGACACAGAGCTTGGCCGACACCTGCGTACCATCCGAGCCGGCAATGGTGATGGCGTCCGGACCGGCCGCAATTGCGGTAGCGGTCGCAGCCAGCCGGACGATGCCCAGTCGCTCCGCCTCGCGCTCGAGGGCCGAAAGGAGCGGTTCGTTCGGGACGTTCTGGCCAAAAGCGTCGAGGCCGAGTTCGTCGGCATCGAAAAGAACTTCCGGCGCGCGAAGGAGGCGGCCGGTTGCGTCGATCAACCGGATGCCCCGGATGGGCTGGGAGTCCGCAGCGATCGTCTCGAACACGCCCAGCGACCGGATGAAGGCGACAGACTCGCCGAGGAGCGCCGTGGTGCGGCGGTCCACCGGACGCGCCGGTGCCACGAGGACGACTGACCGGCCGGCGCGGGCGAGAGCGACGGCCGCCGCAAGGCCGGCAAGCCCCCCGCCAACGATCGCGATGTCTGCCGTGACAGGCTCGCGCATGGGCTATGCCGCCGGGACGTTGCCGCCGGCGAACCGGCTGCCGCCATTGGCGCGCATCGAGAGGGCGATGCCCGTCGCCCAGGAGCCGGCCAGCATGGCGGCGACGAACAACGCGAACTCGCCCGGTGCGAGGCCGAGCGTGGCGATCGCAGGACCGGGGCAAAGACCGGAGACGCCCCAGCCGATGCCGAAGATTGCGGAGCCGACGACGAGCTGGCGGTCGATCTCGCCGCGCTTCGGCCAGATGAAGGCCGACGTCAGGACCGGCGACTGCCGCCGGCCGCCGAAGCGGTAGAACGCCATCATCACCAGAAGGCCGGCGCCCATCACGAAGGCGAGGCTTGCGTCCCAGGTGCCGTCGAAGATGGCGGCAACGTCGAGGAATCCCTTGACCTTGGCCGGATCGGTCATCTGCGCGATGGCAAGGCCGACGCCGAAAAGAAGGCCGCAGCCGGCGGCGGCGGCGATGGGGAGGACGGGGCGGTTCATCACAGGACGTGCCTCACGACGAAGACGGTCGCCATTGCGACCAGCATGAAGGTTACGACAGCAACCAGCGAGCGGCCGGAGAAGCGTGCGAGGCCGCAGATGCCGTGGCCGGAGGTGCAGCCACCGGCGAGCCGCGTGCCGACGCCGACGAAAAGGCCGGCGCCGATCGCGACGACAGGCGCAAGGCCCAGCGCGGGGGAGCCGCCGATGATCTCGGAGAAGGCCTTCGGACCGAGCCATGTGCCCACAATCGCTCCGACGGGGAGGCCAATGAGGAAGGCGAGGCGCCAGGCCGCTTCGCGCGAGCGGAGTGGCACGAGACCGCCGAAGATGCCGGAGATCCCGGCGGTTCGGCCGTTGAGGAGCCAAAGGAGTCCGGCGGAGAGGCCGATGAGGAGGCCGCCGATGGTGGCGGAGAGTGGTGTGAACACGGTCATGAATCGGACCTGGCTGAGGAAACCCGACCGGCGCCAATACGCCGGAATCCTGTCTCACAGTGGCACCGGCGGGCGGGCTTGTCTTGGTCGTTCCACATCGTCACTTCGCACCAATTGGCGAAGCGGAGCTGCAGAAGCGGCAATTGTTCGAACGGATTTCCGCCGTGGCGATCCCGACGGTTTCCGCGGCACTTGCAGTCGCGATCGGCATGGCGGACGATGTCGGCGTCATGATTGCAGCGACCGCGATGCGGTGATGATCTCGCGTCGGGTGAGATCGTGTCGTTCCGCCACAGGCATCCGACCGCGAAGATGCGCGCTCGCCTTTCCGCATGATGGCACGGCGATCGTGCCGACGCGCTGGGAGAATGCGTCGGGTGCCGCTCGGGCAGCACGGAGATTGGCATGCGAGCGGTCCGCGTTCATCAGTCGGGTGGCCCCGAGGTGCTGTCCTTCGACACGGTCGACGTTCCGCGTCCGGGGCAGGGCGAGGCGCTCGTCCGCCACACCGCGATCGGGGTCAACTTCATCGACGTCTACCAGCGGCAGGGCCTCTACCCCCTGCCGCTGCCGTTCACCGGCGGCAATGAGGGCGCCGGCGTTGTCGAGGCCGTCGGCCCGGGCGTGACGGAAGTGACGGTTGGCGACCGTGTCGCCTACTGCATGGCAGTCGGCTCCTATGCCGGGTATCGGACCATTGCCAGCCAACGCCTCGTCCGGATTCCGGACGGCGTGCCCGACGACATCGCAGCCGCCGCGATGCTCAAGGGACTGACGGCGGAATATCTGGTGCGCCGGACCCGGCCGCTCGGGCCGGGGGACACGATCCTGTTCCACGCGGCTGCGGGAGCCACCGGACTCATCGCGGTGCAGTGGGCCGCGTCACTCGGTGCGACGGTCATCGGGACGGTCGGCTCGGAAGCCAAGGCCGAACTCGCCCGGCAGCATGGCTGCCGCCATGTCATCAACTACCGCAGCGATGATTTCGTGGCCCGGACCAGGGAACTCACCGACGGTCGTGGAGTGGACGTCGTTTACGACTCGGTGGGGAACGACACA
>CAXNGA010000184.1:0-4997 GCA_964201375.1 Kaistiaceae bacterium | reverse complement strand
CGGGTAACATTCCCACTGCTGCCCACCGATCAGGCATGGCTGCTGGTCCTCCACCGACTCCGCGCCGAGCAGGTACACGCGATAGCCCTCGAGGAGGAACAGGTCGGAGTCGATCACCTCCGCCCGGCCAGTGATCGTGAGTGCCGTGGCGGGGCTGGCGAATGCAGCCGTCGTGAGGAGAGCAGCTATCAACCTTCGCATGCTGTCTTGATTCCGCGCGCTGGAGGGCACGTCCCGACCCTAGTCGCATTGTCGAGCCTCTGCCAAGCAGAGGCTGGCCGACCCGGAAACGCGGGCTGGCGAATGCCATTTACCAATGCAATGGATCAGCGGGGTGCGGCGGGTATGTCGCGTCGTTCTGGCGGGCTGAGGTGCGTGCGATGTGGGCTCTCGCCCGTCGGGCTTCCATTCTTGTGGCCGCTGTCCTGCTCCACGCCTTGCCGGCCGCGGCGGACTACGTCAGCGATCCTCCGTCGCTGATCGATCGTCTCACCCCGGAGGTGCTCGCTGCCGTGTTTCCGGAGGCGGTGCGGCTCGAGCCCGTCGAAGGACCGCCGGCCGCCGTCGCGGTGTTCGATTCGGGTGACGCCCTGGTCGGCTACATCTTCTCGACGCTCGACCTGGTTCGTGCTCGGGGCTTCAGCTCCACTCCTTTCGACGTCATCGGAGGCGTCCTTCTGGACGGCACCATCACCGGCGTGAAGGACGTCTTCCATCGCGAGCCGCACATCTACAACGACGACAGGCGGACCGAGCTCCTGGCGCGATACTTCGAGTCGCTCGCCGGAGCCGCCTTCAACGGCATCACCAGGGGCCCGCGGAAGCCGGACTTCGTGTCGGGCGCCACCATCTCCGCAAGGGCGATGGCTTATGCAGTCGGGGACTCTGCGAGGATGGTCATGCGATCGCTGGTCGGTCTCCCCGAGGTGACGGAACCGACCATCGATCTCGACGGCTTTGCGCCGATGACCTTTGCAGAGCTGGCAGCGGCCGGGTCGGTCCGGTCCCTCACGATAACCAACGCTGACCTCGAAGCCGCGTTTGCGGCAATAGCACCGGGCGTCGCGCCGGAAATTGCTCCACGCGCCGAACGTGACCCATACATTACCTTCTCCATCGGCCTCGCCTCGGTGCCGATGATCGGCCGCAACCTCGTCGACAATGTCGGCGCACTGGACCGTGTGATCGGGGATGCGCCAGAAGGCGCGATGCTGCTCATCTTCGGCTCGCAGGGCCGATACGACTTCCAGGGCATCCGTTTCCTGAACGCGTCCAGCAGCAACATGTTCGATCGGGTCGAGGTCCGGCAGGGTGAGCGGACGTTCGCGTTCCACCGCGGCGACTTCGTCCGGGCGCCGAGCGATCTCGGAACCCACAGCGGCCTGTTCGTTATGACGCCCGAGTCGGGCTTCGATCCAATGCTGCCGTGGACGGCGGTACTAAAGGTCCACGGCGTCGCCGCGGACGGGTCGGCGGTCACGGCCTCGTTCCCGCTCGACTACACGCTGCCCGCGTTGCACATCCTCCTGCCGGAGCCACCGCCGGAGCCAATCCTCGTTGGCATCTGGCGCGAGGCGCGGGCCGATCTGGTGGTGATGGGACTGGCGTTGATGGCCCTCACCGGCATTTTCGTCTTCCAGCGCCGCCTCGCGCGCCATCGCCGCCTGCATCGGATCGTCCGGATCGGCTTCCTGACGTTCACGGTGGTCTGGATCGGATACATCGCGGGGGCGCAGCTCTCGATCACCCATGTCGTGACCTACCTCAAGGGCCCGTTCCAGGGCGTGGATTTCACCTACTATCTGGTGGAGCCGCTGATAGTGGTCCTCGGCGTCTACGTCCTCCTGTCGCTCGTTCTCATCGGCCGTGGTGTCTTCTGCGGTTGGCTTTGCCCCTTCGGAGCGCTGCAGGAGCTCGTCCACAGGATCGGGAGGTTTCTCCGCCTTCCCGACTGGACGCCGTCAGGCAAGCTGCAGCGCCTGATGTGGCTGCCGAAATACGGAACGGCGGCAATCGTCCTCGGTACGGCCTTCCTTCTGCCGGGGGCTGCATCATCGGCAGAGGAGATCGAGCCGTTCAAGACTGCCATCACCTCGGCCTTCGTCCGCGAGTGGCCCTTCGTCGTCTATGCGGTTGCGATCCTGTGCTTCAGCCTGTTCACCGAGCGCGCCTTCTGCAGGTTCCTCTGCCCGCTGGGCGGAGTGCTCGCCGTCCTGGATCGGATGCACATCCTGAGCCTGCTCAAGCGCCGGCCGCAGTGCGGTTCACCGTGCCAGCTGTGCGCCCATTCCTGTCCGGTAGGTGCAATCGTGCCGTCTGGAAGGATCGTCATGGCCGAGTGCTTCCAGTGCCTCGACTGCCAGGTCGAATACTACGACGACCGGCGGTGCCCGCCGCTGTCGAAGGAGCGGAAGGCCCGCGAGCGGGCCGCCGCAATCCCCGCCGGCGGCATTCGTCTGGCACCGGTGTTCGCCCCGCGCCGGGCAAGCGATGTCTGAGGTAGCGCTAGCCGGGCCAGCCTGCGCAGGCGGCGGCGAAACCGGGTAGGAGGGGACTGAGAGTCTCGAGCGGTACGGGCCGGGTCACGCCGCCGATCGTCGCCACGGCCTGGTCCGCGCCAGCGGCGAGGGCCACAGCGACTGCGGCGGCGCCGTCGCGGGACAGCGACACCAGGACGGCACCATCCTGCCGAATCAGGAGGGTTCCCAGGACCTGAATCGACGTCGGCGCCGCGGCGCCGGGGAAGGCGAGATCGACGATGGTCTCTCCGCCGATGACGGCGCCTTGCGGCAGCGCCGCGTTGCCGGCAACGCCCACGTCCATTGTGAGGCCGTCTGCCGTACTGCAGCGGATCGTCATCTGACCTTCTCCGTCTTCGGCAAGAAACCTGAGGAAGGTGGAGACGACGCCGCGCACCGGATCGAAGGCGCCACCGCGCACCCAGTTCCCCGCGAGCGCCGGAGAGGCGGCCAAAGCCGAGGCAGCGGCCAGGACGATCAGGCGACGGCTACGAAGGGTGACGTTCAGCATCGGCGGCCCGAAGGAGAGGACACCTCGCAGCTAACACGACTCGCCGGCGCAATGACAGCCGGAGCGCAACAGTTTCGACTTCCGTCGAGAACCGCCCTTGTCACAGCCGGGGTAACAACGTTAGTGATGCGCCGCCCCGACTGGCGCAGCACGTTGTGAGTACCGACATCCATGATCCGTGGCGCCACCACACCGAAATCGCCAGCGGCAGTGTCCGGCGGGCTAACCATCGTGGCCGGCCTGCCATGAGCCAGGTTCTGACGATCGCGCGGCGGGAGCTTGGCGCCTACTTCTCCACTCCGATTGCCTTCGTTTTCATCGTGGCCTTCCTTGCAGCGTCGGGCGCCGCCACATTCTATGTCGGCGGGTTCCTCGAATCGCGCAACGCGAGCCTTGCGATCTTCTTCAGCTATCTGCCGCCTTTGTTCGTGATTCTCGTTCCCGCCGTCGGGATGCGGCTCTGGGCGGAGGAGCGCGGTCAGGGCACGGTCGAACTGCTGATGACCCTCCCGCTGACGGCGTGGCAGGCGGTGCTCGGCAAGTTCCTTGCAGCCTGGGCGTTCGTCACGATCACGGTCGCGCTGACGTTCCCGGTGTGGATCACCGTCAACTGGCTCGGCAGCCCCGACAATGGCGTGATTGCCGCCGGGTACATCGGGGCGATCCTGATGGCGGGCGCAATCCTCGCCGGATCGGCGGCAGTCTCCGGGCTGACCCGCAGCCAGGTCATCGCCTTCGTCTACGGCGTGTTCGTCTCCCTCGTTCTGATGGTCGCCGGGCTCGACCTCATCCTCGATGCCATCACCGGTTGGGCGCCGCAGTCGCTGATCAACCTCATCGCCTCGTTCTCCCTCGTCACCCACTTCGACGAGATGACGCGGGGCGTGCTGGAGCCGCGATCCGTCATCTTCTTCGTCACCCTGATCATCCTGTTCCTGTTCGTGAACCGGCAGGTGGTGGATATCCGTCGCGAATTTGCCCGCGCCGGCTCGCTGATCGCTGTGGTCCTGTTCCTCGGCGTCAATCTCCTTGCCTACTTCGGCCTCGGCGGGACGCGGATCGATTTCACCGAAGACCGGATCTACACCGTTTCGCCGGCAACACGGGCGGTACTGGCTGGCCTCGAGGAGCCCGTTACCCTGCGCCTGTACCTCTCCTCGGCGCTGGTCAACGAAGCGCCGGAAGTACGCCTCTACGCATCACGGATCGACGAGCTGCTGCGGACCTACGAGCGTCTCGCCGACGGGAAGATCAGGGTGGAGCGGGTCGATCCTGTGCCCTTCTCGTCAGCCGAGGATCGTGCGGTCGGTTACGAGCTGGTCGGTTTCCCTCTGAGCCGTGCGGGCGAGCAGGGCTATATCGGCCTGGTCGGCACCAACTCGGTCGACCAGATCGAGACGATCCCAGCGTTCGGCGGCGCCCGCGAGGCATATCTCGAATACGATATCACGCGGCTCATCTCGCGCCTGTCGAGCCCGTCGGAACCGGTGATCGGCGTGATCGACAGCCTCGGCCTTTTCGGAAACGCCGCGACCGGGCGCAATCCGGCGACGGTCATCGAGACCCTCGGAGCCGACTACAGACTCGTGCAGGTTTCGGCCTCGACCACCAGGATCCCGGACGAAGTCGAAGTCCTCGTCCTCATCCATCCGCACGACCTGACACCGAATGCGCTCTACGCGATCGATCAGTTCGTCCTGCGTGGCGGTCCGGTCCTCGCATTCCTCGATCCGCTCGCCGAGCACTCGCCGCCGAATCCCAACAACCCCGTGGTGCCGCAGTTCCCGGGCTCGACGCTCGATCCTCTGCTTGCGGCGTGGGGCGTTCAGATGCTTGCCGACAAGGTCGTCGGCGATCAGGACATGGCACTGGCGCTTCGTGCCCAGGCCGGCAACGAGATTCAGACGGTCGACTATGTTCCGTGGCTGATCGTCGATCAGGACAACATCAATCCCGACGACATCGTC
>CAXNGA010000183.1:0-5009 GCA_964201375.1 Kaistiaceae bacterium | reverse complement strand
TCGAAATCGAGCCTCAGACTTCCGTGTTTCGATTCACCCGCCGGGTCCGCCATCGCTACCTCGCGCCAGCCAGCCTAAGATACTGCTCACCTTAGCTGAATCGCGCCAGAGGCGCCGCAAATCGGCGAGTTATCTGGGGAATACGGGTTGAACGAACCTGGATGAACATTCACCTCTTGGAGGAAGGCAGGCTGCCGCCCCTCAACCGGATGTTCTCGCCTGTGAGCACGCAGCTCTCGAACTAACGCCGGCCCTCCTACTTCCCGTCCTTCTTCCCGATCGGCACGCCATAAAGCTCGAGCCGGTGGTCGACCAGCCTGAACCCGAGTTCGGCCGCGACCCGTTCCTGCAGGGCCTCGATCTCCTCGCTGCGGAACTCGACCACCTTGCCGGTGCGAAGGTCGATCAGATGGTCGTGATGTTCGTCGGGGATCGGCTCGTAGCGCGCCCGCCCGTCGCGGAATTCGTGCCGGGTGATGATCCCGGCGTCCTCGAACAGCTTCACCGTGCGATACACCGTCGAGATGGAAATCCGCGGGTCGATGGCGGAGGCTCGCCGGTAAAGCTCCTCGACGTCCGGATGGTCGGAGGCGGCGTCGAGGATGCGGGCGATCACGCGCCGCTGCTCGGTCATCCGCATGCCCTTGGCAGCGCAGGCCTCGATCAGGGTCAGGGGTGTCTCTGTCGCTGCCACTTTGCCCCTTCCGGTCGCAATCGCCGCTTAGCCGAGGCGCAGTCGCATGACAAGCGCACTGCCGGCCGGCCCATCCTGACGCTCATAATAGCGCGCCCTTCGGCCCACCGTCTCGAAGCCGAGGGCGGAATAGAGCGCCACGGCGGCCCTGTTCGATTCGTCGACCTCGAGGAACACTGCCTCGGCGCGGTCGCGGTAGGCGTGGCGGAGTGCCTCCTCCATCAGGAGGCGACCATAGCCGGACCGGCGGTATTGCGGATCGACCACGAGCGTCAGGATCTCCGCCTCACCCCCGGCGATCCGCAGCACCACGAAGCCGGCGATCGTCGCCCTGCCGGAATCGCTCCGGCGGAGCGCCAGCACCTCGACGACGGGATGCGCGGCGATCATCGCCCGCATCTCCTCCGCGCTCCAGCGGCGGTCGAAGCTGCGCCCGTGGATGTCGGCAAGGTCGCGGGAATCCTCCGCCATCGCGTCGTCGATATGGGTGCGTGCGGGCCGCCTGAACCACCTCATGGGCGCATGGCCAGCCCCGGCGCCGCCGGAGCGGCGTCAGGAGCGCGGAGGTAGAGCGGACGCGGCGCCTCGCCGGAGGGCTCCGTGGCAAGGGCGAGGCGAATGAATGCCGCAAGGTCCGGCGCGGAGGCGCGGTGGACAATGCGGGCCCCGTCAGCGCCGCCGGAAGCCACCCGGTCCGCTCCCGCGCCGGCCAGGACGGCGTGAGCCGCAACCGCCGCTGCGGCAAAGGGGGCCGGGGGCCCATTCCCTGCCGAGGCGGCGGGCGAACCATCGGCGGCGAAGAGCTGGGCGAAAACGTCGCCACCCTTGCCCGGGAGCGCGGAAAGGACCGGCACGCTGCCGGCCATCTCGCGCGCCGCGGCGGCGTGGACGGCAAGAGTCGACAGGCCGATCGCCGGCTTGCCGGTCGCGAGCGCGAAGCCGCGGACGGCCGCGATGCCGACGCGGATGCCGGTGAACGAGCCCGGCCCGACCGTCACCGCGAAGCGGTCGACGTCGGCGAGCGTCATGCCGGCCGCGTCGAGCGCTTCGGCGATCATGGCGAACAGCCGCTCGGCGTGGCCGCGCCCGATCGTCTCCGATCGGAGGATGCGCGCCGCGTCACCGGCCGCAATGCCGACCGCGCAGGCCTCGAGCGAGGTGTCGATGGCGAGGAGGCGCATGAAGTCGCGTTGCGAATCCGTGGGGACGACGGCCCCAGTGTGGCCGCGCGGTCGCCTCTGATGCAACACCGCCGCACGCGACCCTTTGCGCCCGGCCGCTCTGAACGCGTGGAAGCCGGGTCGAACTCTTCGAACGGGGCGAGGGCAGGAGACGGCACGGTCCCGCCGAGGGAAGACTATTCTTCCTCGCCGAACCGCGTGGCAACGAGGGCTTCGAGGGCGTCGAGGGCGGGGCTGGCCTCGCGCCCGCTGGCCACGAGCCGGATGACCGTGCCCGGCGCCGCGGCGAGCATCATCAGGCCCATGATCGATCCCGCGCCGATCGAATGCCCGTCCTTGAGGACCGTGACATAGGCGTCGAATTTCTCCGCCGTCTGCACGAACTTTGCCGAGGCGCGGGCGTGCAGGCCGCGCTTGTTGACGATGGTGAGGTCGCGGATCAGCGGCCGCCCGTCCTCGCGCGTCATTGCCCGGCGAGGACCTGGCTTGCGACGTTGATGTATTTTCGGCCCGCCTCGTAGGCGAGGTTGATCGCCTCCGACAGCGGCGTCTCCTCGCGGATGCGGGCGAGCTTGATCAGCATCGGGAGGTTCATCCCCGCGATCACTTCGACCCGGCTCGACTGCATGACCGAGATGGCAAGGTTGCAGGGCGTGCCGCCGAACATGTCGGTGAGCACGATCGCGCCGCTGCCGGTATCGACGCGCGCGATGGCCACGACGATATCGGCCCGGCGCCTCTCCATGTCGTCCTCAGGTCCGATCGAGATCGCCTCGATCTGGCTCTGGGGGCCGACGACATGTTCGAGGGCGGCGCGGAACTCCTCGGCCAGATGGCCGTGGGTAACGAGTACGAGTCCGATCATGTCTCTTGGAAAAGACCTCGGCGGCGACCACGCCGCGGGCGATAGCCCACCCTGCTGCGATGGGGACCTAATGTCGGCTCATCGGGCCGGTAACGCAAGTGCAGGCGGAGTCGCGGTCGCGTGAAGCGTCGTCACGCCAGCCATTCGGCAAGGGCAATCCGGACCCGGAGCGCCGCGTCGTGGCAGCCGGCCGGCAGGATGAGCCGGGGCAGCGCGATCCCCGCAAGCACCACCCGGCGATCCTCCTCCGCCGGTAGGCGCGGGCAATCGCCGATCGGCCGCAGTTCCACCACGAGGTCTATCCGCGCCTCCGGAACGCACGGACGGCGGACGATGCCGATGCCGCGCACCTCCAGGAGGCCGGTGAGCGTTTCCGGCGATCGCGCCACGAGTCCCTCTCCCGCGGCGAGGATCACGCGGTCATCGGCGATCAGGGTCGCGTCCTGCCGCTGGTCCTCGATGAGGGCGAGGAGGAGGCTCGACTTGCCGCTGCCTGGGGCACCGAGGACCAGGACGCCGAACCGTCCGACCCGGACCGCGCCGGCATGGATCGTCCCCGCAGGGCCGATCACGCGGCGCCGGGAAGGCGGACGACGAAGCGCGCGCCGGCGATCCCGGCCGGCTGCCCGCCCTTGCCGGGCCGAAGGATGTTCTCCGCCCAGATCCGCCCCTTGTGCGCCTCGACGATCTGTTTGGAGATCGAGAGGCCGAGGCCGGAATTCTGGCCGAAGGATTCGCTGTCCGGGCGGTCGGTGTAGAAGCGCTCGAAGATGCGGTCGATGTTGTCCGCGTTGATGCCCGGACCCTCGTCTTCGACCAGCACTGCGACGGTGTCGCCCTCGCGCCGCGCCGTGACCGTGACGATCGTTCCCGCCGGCGAGAACGAGCGCGCATTGTCGAGGAGGTTGGTGAACACCTGGCCGAGCCTGGTATCGTGGCCCATCACCGTGAAGGCCGCCGGTGTGTTGCCGTCCTCGACCACGAGCAGGAATTTCGGCTGGCCCGGCCGCGCGGTCTCGTTGGCAAGGCCCACGATCGTCTCGAGCAGCCGGGTGATGCTGACCGCCTCCGAATCCCTCCGGGCGAGCTCGGCGTCGAGCCGCGAGGCGTCGGCGATGTCGGAGATGAGGCGGTCGAGCCGCCGCACGTCGTGCTGGATGATCGCCGACAGGCGCTTCTGCGACTCCGCGGTCTTGGCGAGCGGCAACGTCTCGACCGCGCTCCGGAGCGAGGTGAGCGGGTTCTTGAGCTCGTGCGCCACGTCCGCGGCAAAGCTCTCGATCGCGTCGATCCGGTTGTACAGCGCCGTCGTCATCTCGCGGAGCGCCTGGCTGAGATGGCCCACCTCGTCGCCGCGGCGGCTGAAATCGGGGATTTCCGGCCGCGACTTAACGCCCGCCCGCACGCTGTCGGCCGCAGCCGCGAGGCGGCGGAGCGGCGCGGCGATCGTGCCGGCGAGGAGGAAGGACAGGATCACCGACACGAGGGCGGCGACCGCGAACACGCGGAGGATCGCGTCCCGCTCCTCGCGCATGACCGCGTCGATGTCGCCGGGCTGCGTGGTGAGGAGAAGCGCACCCTGGACCGACTGGTAGCCGCTGATCGGCACCGCGACCGAGACGATGAGCTGGCCGTCTCCGGTGACGCGGGTTACGGTGTCGGACTGGCCGGTGATCGCCGTGGCGACCTCCGGATAGGCCGAGGAATTGCCGGCGGCTTCGACATAGAGCGGCAGGTCGCTGCGGCGGAACCAGGCCGTGATGCCGTTCCAGATCCGCTCGAAGAAGCCCTCCTCGCCCTCGCCGATCGGCGGCAGGTCGTAGCGGGCGATGCGGAGATTGTCCGAATCGAGGAGGAGCGAGCCGTCGGTCTGGTAGATGCGGAGCCGCGGCCCGTTCTCGGCCGCAAGGTAGTTGAAGATGATCTGGGCCTGCTCGGGGTCGATCGGGAAGTCGAGCCCGACGATCGGCCGCTGGAAGACGTCCATCGCCACGCCGCCCGCCTCGAGGTCGAGCATCAGATTCGGGTCGAGCCGTGGCACGGTCGGCGCAAGATCGATCGTCGCCGACGCCGAGATCGCCTGCGCGATCAGATAGCCCTGTGTGGTTAGGCTCTGGATCTTGGCGCCGATGAGGCTGTCGCGCGACTGGTTGAGGACGAGGATGCCGGTGACGAGAGCACCGAGCGCAACGAGGTTGAGGAGGACGATGCGGCGGGTGAGGCTCGAGAAGCCGCCGAAGGTGACGATGCGCCAGGCGAAGCGGATCGG
>CAXNGA010000182.1:0-5011 GCA_964201375.1 Kaistiaceae bacterium | reverse complement strand
CGGATGACCTTCATCCCCAGCCCGGCATTGGCCGTGGGGTCGAAGTTCTGCGGCAGTCCGGCGCCATCGTCGGAGACCACCAGCCGGAGCCTGTCGCTCTCCCGCTCGAGCGTGACGCGCACGTTCACCGCGCCGCCCGAGGGGCTGTGCTTGACGGCATTGGTCACCAGTTCGCACGCGATGAGGCCGAGCGGAATGACCTTGTCCGGGGGGAGCATCTCGTCGATCGCGCAAACGGCGATCGATCCACCGGCGGCGGGGAGGCCGAGCGTCGCCCCGAGGTCGTGGGCGAGGTCGTCGAGATAGGGCGCGACCTCGACCCTGTCGAGCCGCTGTCCGGCGTAGAGCCGCTCGTGGACCTTGGCGACAGCCGCCACGCGCCCCTGCGCGGCGCTGAGGCTGGCCCGGGCGTCCGGGTCCGTCACGGTGGCAAGCTGCAGCGATACCATCGAGGAGACCAGCTGCAGCGAGTTCTTGATGCGGTGGTTCATCTCCCGCACCAGCATGTCCTTCTCGCCGATCAGCTGGTTGAGCATCTCGTTCCGCTGCTGGAGCTCGGCGGCGTCGCTTTCGATCGAGCCGGCCATGGCGTTGAACGCTGAGGCAAGGTTCCGCAGCTCGGGCGCGGACGCGCTGTCGGCAATGCGGACGGAGAGATTACCGCTGCGAAGGCTGCCGGCGGCCTCGGCAAGGGCCTTGAGCGGGCGCCGTATGGTGCTCTCGCCGACGAGCAGCGCCGCCATCGCGGCGAGGAAGATCACGCCCAGGAGGATGCCGATACCGCGCCGGAGATTGCGGTCGGCACTTTCGACCAGTTGCGGCACCGGGATACCGATGGCAACGAACAGGCCCTGTTCGACGAGGAGATCGGCGACCGCCCAGATCTGGCTGACGCCGTTCACAGCCTCGCTCCGGACGAGGCCCGCGCCGCCGGACTGGAGCGCGATCTCGGCCCGTACCGGTGCGAAGACCGCCTGGTCGATCGTGGCGCCCGCCGGCGTGCGGGCGAGGATCGAGCGGCCGGCATTGAAGATGACGCCTATCCCGTGCGCCGGCAGCGTCGACTGGGCCATCGTGTCGGAGAGGCCGTCGAGGTCGAGCGAGGCGATGGCGACGAGCGTCGTGCCACCGCCGCCGGTGCGGGAAGGCAGCGCAAGCGGCAGGATCAGCCGGTCGCTGAACTCGCCGTGTCGCGGCGACCCCACAGCGAGCTTACCCGTGGCAAGGGCCTCGACCACCTCGCTGCGGCTCGACACGTTCGCGCCGACAGCGTCCGCAATGGAACTGCAGACGATGTCTCCGTCGGGCGTCGCAAGGGCGAGGAGGGCGAAGGTCGAATCGGCGTGGGCGATCGCGGCGAGGAGCGCGTTGCAGTCGGGACCGGCGGTGCTGATTTCCTCGGCCGCGCGGAGCACCGTGCTCATCACGTTCTGCGCCCGGAGGAAGTACTGGTCCTGCTGGGCGGCAAGGAGGCGCGCCGAGCGCAGCAGCTGGTCCCCGGCCGTATCGAGGAGGTCGCGCCGCTGGTCCAGCGCGCTCCACACATATAGCAGGAGCACCGGCAGCGCCGCGATGCCGGTGAGGAGAAGCAGTCGCGCGGAGACGCTCAGCCGTTTCATGAGCCTCCTCGATTGCCCGCTGCCTGACGCAGACCAGGAATCCGCGTCAGCTGCCCGTCTTCTTGCCGTCGGTGTCGCCGCTCAGCCGGCGCACGAGGTCCGCCAGATCCGGCGGCACCGGTTCCGAGAGCATGCCGTCGTACATCGACCGGAGCTTCTGGCCGATCGCGGCTGCGATCACGGGGTCGGTGCGGCCGGAGCGGCGCTCCGGCCTGTTTCCTTTCGGCTTCCCCGAGACGCTGTCGCTCACGATGATCATTCCCTCGCCGCCGTCCCGCGACCATCGCACGGAGGAGACGGCGCTTTCCATAATCCGTCAAGCGGCAACGGTGCTTCGCGGACTAACCACTGCGGCGCGCGCGCAACAATCCGCGCCGTATGCCACACTTGGTCAACCTGTCGCGGGAACCAGGCCGCGTCGGCCGCGTTTGGTGGCATGTCACAAGAGCCTGAATCCGTGTCCCTGCCGAACGCAAAGCAAGCGTCAGGCATGCGCAACCTCCCCGGCCCGAATGCGACGCGGACACCCGCCCGCGAGTCGGACTGGATCGGGCGGAGGCTGAACCAGGTTTACAATCAGGCACTTGCCGAGCCGCTGCCGCCCGAGTTCCTTGCGCTGATCGAAGCGATCCGGGATCGCGAGCAGGCCGAAGACCCGTCCAAGAGCTGAGCCGATTCATCCATGGCTGACACCGCACACCCCGACGACATGAGCACGCAGCTGATTTCAGCGCTGCCGATGCTCCGCGCCTTCGCGCGCTCCCTCTCCGGTGACCGCGTGCGCGCCGACGACCTCGTCCAGGAGACGATCGCCCGCGCGCTCGCCAACAGGGACAAGTTCACGCCAGGCACCAATCTCAATGCCTGGCTGGTGACGATCCTTCGCAACCACTTCTACTCGGAAGGCCGCAAGCGTCGGCGCGAGGTCGAGGATGCAGACGGCAAGTTCGCCGGCACGCTCGCCGTTCTTCCGGGCCAGGAGAGCCATCTCGACATGGCCGACTTCATGAAGGCGCTGAACACGCTCGCCGACGAGCAGCGCGAGGCGCTGATCCTGGTCGGCGCCAGCGGCTTCTCCTACGAGGATGCCGCCGCGATCTGCGGCGTGCGGGTCGGCACGATCAAGAGCCGCGTCTCCCGCGCCCGCGTCCGCCTCCTCGATATCCTCGGGGCAACGCCGACCGTTCAGGCAGGCGCCGAGACCGGCGGGCTCACGGCAATGGGCGGGTAGCGGCAGGGTTGCTGCTGCCCCGCGACTGGTCGCCGTTTGCGCTCGGGCGGCGGCGGAGGCGCGTCGGCACGGCGCTCAGTGCGCGTGGCCGTGTTCCATCGCGGTGGCCGGCTCGACCACGACATGGATCGTCACCTCGCCGGCGATGGAGAAGGTGAGCGTCAGTTCGATCTCCGCCCCCTCGACCAGCGCATCCATGACCGCGTGAAGCGCGATACCGAGGCCGCCCGGGTCGAACGAGAACGCGCCGGTCGGAATCTCCACCGGGCCGACCACGACCATCCCGATCACCCCGCCCTCGAGGGTGAGCCCGACGATCTCGGCCGATGCCGCCGCGGATGTGGCGACCGCCAGCAGCGTGTCGGCCGGCCCGGTGTTGATGATTTCCACGAAGGCGAGCGTGTCGGTGCCGGCCTGGGCCGCGCGGACCCACGGATGCTCGATCGTTAGCGCGCCTGCCACGAAGACGTGCTCGTCTGCTTCCTGGGCGAGTGCGGCAGTGGAGATGAGGCCGGCAAAGGCGAGCGCAAAGCTGTTTCTCATCGAAGTCTCCGTGATGTTCAGCCGCCGCGCAGCGCTTCCACGACGGGGCGGCGGTAGAGCAGGGCGGCGGGGAGGAGGGCAAGGAGCGCGCCTGCGGCGGCAAGGCCCAGTGCGAGCGTTACCTCGGTCCAGCCGATGCTGGAGGAAAGGGCGATGCCGCTCGCCGCCGCGAGCCACGCCGATACGGTGCCCGAGAGCGCGGCGGCGACGGCAAGGCCGAGCCCTGCGCCCGCCGCGATCAGCCCGAAGCCGAACGTCCACGCGACCGCGAACACGTATAGCCGCGAGGCGCCGAGGGCGCGGAGCACGGCAAAGCGCTGGCGGTAAAGCCGCATCAGGATGAGGAGACCGGCCAGGACGGCCGCGATCAGCAGCACCTCGGTGGCGATCGCGAGCACGCTCATGACCGTTCGCACGTCGCCGAGCAGTTCGTAGAGCTGCACCAGGACTTCGGCCGGGAAGAACGCCATCGTTTCTGCCGTGCGGTAGGCGTTGCGGAGCCCGTACGCCGCCGCGAGCGATTCGGGCGCTACCACCGCGGCCGGGATGCCGGGCATCGTTTCGAGGTCGAAGGGCGGGCCGATCGTGCGGCCATCCCAGTCGGCGCCGTGGCCGTTCCCCAGATTGTGGGCCGTCCAGGTGAATTCGATCGGCACGACGACGGCGCGGTCCCATGGCGAGCCGGTCGGCCGCATCCGGCCAACGACCGTCAGCGCCTCGCCATGCTCCGTACCGTCGAGTTCGGCCTCCGCGCCATGACCATGCGCAGCACGGAAAGTGTCGCCGACCCGGAGCGGCGAATCCCAGCCGACGACCGCCTCGCCGGGCGTCTGGAACACGCGCCCCTCGCCGAGATCGCCGCCCGAAAGGTGGTTCACGAGTGCCGCGATCGTGCCCACGACGGGGTCACCGTTGAGCGAATCGCCGAAGCCGATGGGCGCAACGAACGTCGCGCGCGGCTCCGCCATCAGGGCGCGCAGCGGTTCGCCGACGATCAGTTCGACCGAACCGGGCTGGAGGAACACGACGCGGAGGAGGAGGTCGACCTGGCTCGCGGGGGCCGCCACGATGAGGTCGAACCCGTCCGCCGCCTGCGCGCCGCCGGAGCGGATGGCGCGCTCCTGTGCGGTGATCGCAGCGCCGATGCCGACCGCGAGCGCAATCAGCACCACGAACACGGCCGAGATGCCGGCATGGCGCCGGGCCATCGCGAGCGACAGCGGCAGCGGGTTCATCATGCTGCCACCGGAACGGCTTCGGCGAGGCTTCCGTGGCGGAGGGTGAACACAGTGTCGGCGCGCTCCAGGATGGCGCGGTCGTGGCTGGCGACGACCACGGTACGGCCTTCGCCGGCAAGGCGCCGCAGGGTCGATGCGAGGATCTCCGCCGCCGCTGCGTCGAGTGAGGCGGTCGGCTCGTCGGCAAGGATCACCGGCGGATCGAAGAGGAGCGCCCGGGCGACCGCCACGCGCTGCCGTTCGCCGCGCGACAGCCTTTCGACCGAGCCGCGCGAAACGGGCACGCCGAGTTCGGCAAGGAGCTTTTCCGCGCGGTCGGGCGCAAGGCCCGGCGCCGGGCCGAAAGTGGCCGGCAGGGCGACATTGGCGGCGGCGGACAG